>NZ_JASJFF010000627.1:0-2154 GCF_030065435.1 Microcystis sp. M53603_WE2 | reverse complement strand
TGAAAAGAAAGCTCCGCACTTGCCACTTAAGTAGGGAGGTACAATTATTTGTAGGATGGGTTAGCGGTAGCGTAACCCATGCGGGCGTTGGGTTTCATGCTTCAACCCAACCTACGTTCATCTTATATTTAATTCCACCCACCTACTTAATACTGTTGACTGAAAACTCAAATCTGATAACTGATCACTGATCACTGATATATGTCTAATAGTTGGTGGGAAATTACGGTTTTGTGCGAACCTAGTCTCGAAGAAACGGTTTTCTGGAGACTGGAAAATTTTGGCTGTTCGGGAACGGCCACTGCTAAAAAACAATCCTCTTTAGAGGTTAAGGCCTATATACCAGAAATTAAAGCGCAATTGCCCGATTTAGAGGCACTAAGCCTCTGCTTAAAGGAAGATGCTTTGATTTTAGGTTTTCCCGAACCTGTCAGCCATTGGCAGTTAATGGACGAGGAAGACTGGGCCAGCAGTTGGAAACAACATTGGCAAATTAGCGAGATCGGCGATCGCTTTTTGATCTGTCCTGCTTGGTTAAATCCCCCCGAAAATAACCAGAGATTGGTGATTAAAATTGACCCCGGTTCCGCTTTTGGCACGGGAACGCATCCAACCACGCAATTATGTCTAGAATCCCTAGAAATGCGTTTAAGTAGCCATCCAGAGAATAAAATTATCGCCGATATCGGTTGTGGTTCCGGTATACTGGCGATCGGGGCGATTTTATTGGGGGCCAAAAAAGTTTATGCTGTCGATATAGATCCCCTGGCGGTGAATGCGACGCGCAGTAATCGCCATCTCAACGGGATTAACCCCGAAAATTTAGCTATTAATCAGGGTAGTGTCGAGGAGTTGTTAGAATTAATTCCCGATGGTGTTGATGGCATCGTTTGTAATATTTTAGCCGAGACAATTATCGCTTTAATGCCCGCAATCACCCGTCTGGCAAAACCCACCACTTGGGGAATTTTAAGCGGCATCCTCGTCACCCAAGCACAAGCGGTTACAGATATTTTAGAACCCCAAGGCTGGACAGTGGCTGCCCTATGGAAACGTCAAGAATGGTGTGGTCTTCAAATTCGTCGCACCGTGGATTAGTATCGGGTTTGCGGCAAAAAGTTTTTCGAGGGGGTAGGGTGTGGGGTGTGGGGTTTTACCCATTTTGGCGAGCGGGGAGCAGCACAACCGGGGGAATACCGACCCCTGATTTCTGAACGAGTACGGAGGGAGTCGAACCCCCGACACCCAGGACCGGAACCTGGTGCTCTATCCTCTGAGCTACGTACCCACAATAAAATACTATTACATTATACCACTAGCCGACGCAGTAGAGCAGAAATTTCCATGACTAGCGATCGCCCTTTAAAACTACTAATCAGTAACGATGACGGCATTTCCGCTCTAGGAGTCCGCACCCTCGCTAACACCCTCGCTACTGCGGGCCATCAAGTCATCGTAGTTTGTCCAGACGGCGAGCGCTCTGCTACCGGTCATGGCTTAACCCTACACCATCCCATCCGGGCCGAACAGGTGGAAGGAATTTTTCACCCCGATGTGATTGCTTGGTCCTGCTCGGGAACTCCCGCCGATTCGGTGAAATTTGCCCTTAGTGCCGTCCTCAAAGAGCGTCCCGATTTAGTTTTAGCCGGCATTAACCACGGGTCTAATCTCGGCACCGATATCCTCTATTCTGGCACGGTTTCCGCGGCCATGGAGGGCTTAATCGAAGGTATTCCCAGTATTGCTGTTAGTCTGGCTAGTTTTAAAGCCTGTGATTTCCAACCGGCCGCCGATTTTGCCCTCACTTTAGTCAGGAAAGTTGCCCTTAACCCTTTTTCTATTCCCACTTTACTCAATGTGAACGTCCCTCCGGTTAGTAGTGCCGAAATCAAGGGGGTGAAAATCACTAGGCAGGGATTGCGACGCTACGAGGAAACCTTCGAGAAAAGACTGGATCCTAGGGGTAAAAGTTATTACTGGTTAATTGGGGAAGTGGTGGAAGATATCGAACAACCGGACTACAGCCATTTACCCCCGCAAGTGCCTACGGATGTGCGCGCTATTGGCGAGAATTTTATCACCATCACGCCCCTACAATACAATTTAACTGATGTGCAGGGTTTTCAACATTTGCACCGGAATTCTTGGTTTGAT
>NZ_JASJFF010000019.1:0-2383 GCF_030065435.1 Microcystis sp. M53603_WE2 | reverse complement strand
CGTTACCCCAGGGGTGGCCGAGGGTTCCACCACCGAACTGTAAGCAGGAATCGTCACCGAAGATTTCCACCAACGCGGGCATATGCCAAACGTGGATACCACCAGAAGCAACCGGCATTACCCCGGGTAAGGAAGCGTAGTCTTGGGTGAAGAAAATACCACGAGCGCGATCTTCTTCTACATAGTCTTCACGCATTAGGTCAACAAAACCCATCGTGATGCCGCGTTCACCTTCGAGTTTACCGACAACGGTTCCCGAGTGCAGGTGATCACCACCAGAGAGACGTAAGCACTTAGCCAAAACGCGGAAGTGGATACCATGATTTTTCTGACGGTCGATAACCGCGTGCATTGCCCGGTGAATGTGGAGCAGTAACCCTTTGTCGCGGCAGAATTTCGCTAGGGTGGTGTTAGCGGTGAAACCACCGGTGAGGTAGTCGTGCATGATGATGGGGGTTTTGATTTCGGCAGCGAATTCAGCCCGTTGCATCATCTGCTCGCAGGTAGGAGCAGTTACGTTGAGGTAATGTCCTTTAACTTCGTTGGTTTCTGCTTGGGATTTAACGATCGCCTCTTGGACGAAAAGGAAACGATCGCGCCAACGCATGAAGGGTTGAGAGTTAATATTTTCGTCGTCTTTGGTGAAGTCTAAACCACCGCGGAGACATTCATAAACGGCACGACCATAGTTTTTAGCGGAAAGGCCGAGTTTGGGTTTGATGGTGCAACCGAGTAGGGGGCGACCGTATTTGTTTAATTTGTCCCGTTCAACGGTGATACCGTGGGGAGGACCTTGGAAGGTTTTGATTAAAGCGACGGGGAAACGGATATCTTCTAAACGGAGACCGCGTAGAGCTTTGAAACCGAAAACGTTACCAACGATCGAGGTGAGGATGTTGGTGACGGAACCTTCTTCAAATAGATCTAAAGGATAGGCAACGAAACAGAAGAATTGGTTATCTTCGTTGGGTACGGGTTCGATATCATAACAACGACCTTTATAGCGATCGAGGTCGGTTAAGTTATCGGTCCAAACGGTGGTCCAGGTACCTGTGGAAGATTCCGCCGCTACTGCCGCACCTGCTTCTTCCGGAGGAACTCCGGGTTGGGGTGTCACCCGGAAGCAAGCTAGTAGATCGGTATCTTTGGGGGTGTAGTCGGGGGTGTAGTAGGTCAGTCGGTAGTCTTTTACGCCGGCCTGGAAACCTTTGGATTTGGCTTGCACCATTGGGATTATTCCTCCATAAACTGCATGATTAGTCGCACCTGTAAAATCTCGCCGTCAACCGACATAGATTTTTCTTAAGCTCCTTTCCCCTGCTGCCAGGAGCGAAGTTAGGGAGCAATTTTCACTAATGTTTTTTTCAACTGATCATCTTAACACGAACTTTATCCTATTCTGATCATTTTTTTTCTCTATCCCTAAAATTTTGATTGTTTTTTTTTCTCGGGGGGATTAGTTTCTTTAATCTGTCGTCATCTAACTTTAACAATCTCTACAAAAACACAAAAAAATCAACAAAAATTTACCTGATTGACACGCAGAAACTTCTGCTCATCAGGCTTTGAGCGATTAAAACTACTCTTTAATTGAGGAAGATTATCAATAATTACAACCTCAAAAAATTGTCGGCAATCGCTAAATATTAACTGGATTTCTAAGCAATTATACCCAGTACCTAGAGCACAGTTAGACAGCAGTGAACTCTAGATAAATTAGGTCTAATTACTTAGTAATTATTGTTGAGATTTTTGGCTTGTGAACGATTATTTTCCCCTTCAAGAATTATGGTTATTGTTGCCATTAAAACGATGACGTTCTGGAAATAGCGTGACCAATAACTGATTGATATAGACCTTTCCGACCACCGATGCTTGATTCGGTCGGTTAGTAGTAGATGCTTGTTCTCTGGTTTCCGCGGGACTGGCCTCGGCGACCATTTCCTCGCCATCCCAAGGACTGGCCACGGTTTCGGATATCACTTCCTCCACTGACGGCACTGGGGACACTTGACTGACTACGGGTTGCGGTTCCGGTAAAGGGGGTCTTTCCGGTTCCGATGGGGTCGCTGACACCTCGATGGTAATTTGACGGGAAGTATCTCCGATCAGGGAACCAGACGGCACGATCGACATCGCTGCCACAGAAGCATTAAAAATCGTTGTGGTTGACCCAATACAGGCATTTTCACCGATTTCACCCCGACCGACGACGAGAACACCTGTACCTAAAATTGCTCCCGCACCGATAGCAATAACACCCTGATAGGCGGTTAAAATTGTTCCCATACCCAGGCAAGCACCCGCACCGATAATTATTTGGCTATTGGGGGCTGCTCGGAGAATCACCCCCGGAGCCACGATCGCACTCTCATCAATGGTT
>NZ_JASJFF010000048.1:0-3181 GCF_030065435.1 Microcystis sp. M53603_WE2 | reverse complement strand
TCAGTTATCAGTTATCAGTTATCAGTTATCAGTTATCAGTTCACTGAGAAAACTCCCCACACCCCACACCCCACACCCCACACCCCACTTCCCATCCCCTTTTTGATTTTTGACTTCAAGAAATATGTGGATTATTAGCAAAAAAGTCGGGGTATTTACCCATTATTTAACCTCTACGGGTACATTTACCCCCAGCATCGACAAAGCCAGTAAATTTTCTGCTCGGGAAATGGCGGATATTATGGCTAAAAAATACGGGGGAATAGTCGAGGCAATGAAATAATTATGACCATTGGTATTTGGATTTTAGGGGATCAATTATGGACAGGACAAGCGGCCTTAGCTAATCGTCAAGCCTATTCACAGGAAACGCCGGTTATTTTAATTGAATCCCACAATCATATTCGACAAAGACCCTATCATCAGCAAAAATTAGTTTTAATCTGGTCGGCGATGCGTCATTTTGCCGAAGAATTAAAAACTTTAGGATGGTCTGTTACCTACGAAATTGCAGAAGATTTTGAACCAATTTTATCTGCTTGGATTAAACGATTAGGCATTGAAGAATTACAGATCATGATGCCTAATGATTTGCCCTTTCTTAGATTAATTAAAAATCTCAATTTAGACTGTGCTATAACCCTAATTGATAATAATCACTTTCTCTGGACAAGGACAGATTTTAATAATTGGGCTAAATCTCGTAAAAGACTATTACTAGAGGATTTCTATCGAGAAAGTCGCAAAAAATGGCAGATTTTAATGGAGAATAATCAACCCATAGGAGGACAATGGAACTTTGATAAACAAAACCGCAAACCGCCCAAGGATGGATTAAAAACTGCTGCTCCTCTTTGGTTTGAACCCGATGAAATTACCCTTCAGGTTATCGCTGATGTGGAAGCTTTAGATATTCCTAAATATGGAAAAATCAAACCTTTTCGCTGGGCAGTAACCCGCAGACAAGCTTTACAGGTTTTGGAGCATTTTATTACTAATTGTCTGCCCAACTTTGGACCCTACCAAGATGCGATGATAACGGGAGAAGAAACCCTCTGGCATTCCCTATTATCTCCCTATCTTAATCTAGGATTACTAACGCCGTTGGAAGTGATTCAGGGGGCAGAAATTGCCTATAAAAAAGATAATTTAGCCCTAAATAGCATCGAAGGATTTATCCGTCAGGTGTTGGGATGGCGGGAATATATGCAGGGAATTTATCATTATCTGGGAGAAGATTACGCTAATCTCAATTGGTTTGAGCATCAACAACCCTTACCGGCTTTCTTTTGGGATAGTAACCAAACCGAGATGAATTGCCTCAAACAAGTATTATCACAGGTGGAAAATACTGGTTATGCCCATCATATTCAAAGATTAATGATTTTGAGCAATTTTGCCTTAATTTTTGGTTGCTCTCCCCAAGAGATTGAAAACTGGTTTCATAGTGTTTTTATCGATGCCTACGATTGGGTAATGCAGACTAATGTGTTGGGAATGGGACAATTTGCCGATGGGGGAATTCTCGCCTCCAAACCCTACGCCGCCTCGGCCAACTATATTGATAAAATGAGTGATTATTGTCGGGGTTGTCTGTATAAAAAAAATGAACGAGTCGGGGAGTTTGCCTGTCCTTTTAACTTTCTTTACTGGGATTTTTTGGCACGACATCGAGAAAAATTAAAATCCCAAGGTCGAGTTAATATGATTTTAGGTCATCTCGATCGAATGTCGGCAGCTGAACTTAATCAAATGCGCTGCCAGTCCAACCAATTAAGAGCTATCAGTCGTCAGCTTTGAATCAGTTATCAGTTATCAGATGCCAGTTTTCAGTTCACTGATTACTGTTTACTGTTTACTGTTTACTGCTCACTGAAAAACCCCCAACCCCCAAACCCACTATGATAATTGCTATATGAGTAAATCAAAAGAAAAAAACCGGATTGCCTATCAGGAATTTGGAGATAAAAGCAATTCTCAAGCTTTTGAGCGTTCCATTCCTGAATTACCCACAAATCAGCAGAATTTGCGAGTTCAAACCTCCCGCTCCGGTCGTGCGGGAAAAACCGTTACCATGGTTACAGGTTTTCAATGCCAAACCGAAACTCTGACGAAATTATTAAAACAGTTAAAAACTGCTTGCGGAACGGGTGGTACAGTGAAAGAAAATACCATTGAGATCCAAGGAGATCATCGCCAAAAAATTCTCCAAATTCTCATTGAATCGGGTTACAAAGCCAAAATTAGCGGAGGATAGCTTAAAATCATGATTCCCTCTTGGTTGCTTATCGGTGTCGTCGGATTTTTGGTAGCGTTAGCTGGGGGATTACTCAATTCTCGCGATGTACGTTGGTTTGCGCGATTGCGTCGTCCCGATTGGTTAACCTTTGAAAGATTAATCCCTCTTATCTGGACAATTATCTATATTTGTGGGGCAATTTCTGCTTATTTAGTCTGGGAAGCTCAACCGGCTAATCGCTGGTTTTTGATGGCTTTTTATCTGTTGGTGGAATTGACTATTACTGCCTATACTCCCGTCACCTGTAAACTACGCAGTCTCAAAGCGGGAACGATTATCGGAGGTACGGGTTTTTTCTTGGGTTGTCTTCTGGCGCTCTTGGTTTTCCCTGTTTCTTCTTGGGCGGGCATCCTACTCCTACCCTACCTGATTTGGAGTCCGATCGGTACCTATGTGACTTGGGAAATGATCCATCTCAATCCTCGGGATGTCTAGACAGGTAAAGTGGGATGGGTTAAAAATTAAGTTTGTTACTTATAGGGAGCATCTCTTAGCTTAAAACCCCACACCAGACACCCTGCCCCCACCGAAAAACTTTTTCAGCACACCCTATATATTTTATCGTTCACAACCGACAACAGAAGCGGTGTAGGTATTACCGATGTGCTGAATACCATTGACAAAAAGATTGACTAGAAAAGGTTGATCATTTGCCCGGACTGTGGCAGTAATTGTTAAGGGTTTATCGGGTTCGATTCGTACTCCATTAGTATTAAAAAATTCCTCGTTAGTTTGATCGCTATACTTGAGAAACAGCCGGATATCAAAGGAGGCAGCCCGGGGGACAGAAACCGTAACGATAAACCTCTGAAAACTTCTACCCCCTGGAACTGCCCAATCGGTATTCCAATTATTACGAGTTATCGTGACACCGAAAGGCCC
>NZ_JASJFF010001148.1:0-2539 GCF_030065435.1 Microcystis sp. M53603_WE2 | reverse complement strand
GGAACCCTTATAGAGAAAGGCATTTAGCGATTTTTGTCAATTGTTTTTATCTAGAGCGAACTAATCAATTAAGTCTCTTGCCAGATAAGGATTTAGTCGATTTATGCCCCCCTATCGAACCATAACAAGTAACGAAGAGCCTAACATTTTAGGGAAAAAATGTAGTTATATCTAGAAAATTAAGAAATTATACTGAATTGCTTTGGCAGAGATTGAGGGAATTTTTAACCGGAAAATAGGAATAGTATTGATTTATCGATCGTCCACCATCAGGACAGAAAATGTTCAGGATGGGTAAATAACCCATCCTCGGAATAATTAGGAGCTGCTGAATAAATCTAAAAACCTTGTTGGGTAAGACTTTTAGACTTTTTGTCAATCACAAAGTACCAGGTATGGGAGTGATCAGGGGGAAAATCCCTGGACTTTTTCCCTAAAAATTAGGTAATTGGCCACCTCAAAACCGGTAAAACCCCACACCCCACACCCCACACCCCAAACCCTGCCCCCACCGAAAAACTTTTTCAGCAGACCCTATATACACCGAAACTGACCAAGCTGAAAGCCGCTGGACTGTTTCCTTGCCCCATCAATATAACAGGAAATGAGACAAAAAATCTCGCCTAGGAAAGATTGACAAAGGCGAGAAACCGTGTTTCCATCAAGAATGGGAGATAAAATCTAAGAACGTTGTTCGATCGGTGTATAGGGGACTTCGTGTTCTCCTGTGTAGATTTGGGTAGGACGGAAAATGCGGTTAGTATTTAATTGTTCTTTCCAGTGGGCCAACCAACCGGCCACCCGGGAGATGGCAAAAATCGGGGTAAATAAGTCATTGGGGATGCCTAATTTCCGATAGACCAATCCCGAATAGAAATCCACATTAGGATAGATACCTTTTTCGCCGTAGATATCCACCATTGCCTGTTCTAATTCTAGGGCGATATCGTAGTATTCATCGGAACCTAATTCCGCGAATAATTGTTCGGCAAGATTTTGTAAAATCGTCGCCCGGGGATCCTTAACTTTATATACCCGGTGTCCAAAACCCATAACTTTTTGTTTATTGGCGATACATTTTTCCACATAGGGACGAACATTAGCCACCGAACCGATTTCCTCTAACATTAACAATACTTCCTCGTTTGCCCCACCGTGGAGGGGGCCGGCGAGAGTTCCCACTGCTGAAGCGATGACACCGTAGGGGTCGGTTAAAGTGGAAGCCGTCACCATGGCCGAAAAAGTCGAGGCATTCATGGTATGTTCGGCGTGGAGGGTCAAACAGACATCGAAAACTTTCGCCGCTAAATCCGTTGGTCGTCTTTCCGTCAACATATAGAGGAAATTGGCCGCATAATCAAGACTATCGTTGGGCTGAATGGGATGATTACCTTTGCGAATTAATTGAAACGCCGCCACCATGGTGGGGATTTTCGCTAATAGCCGGACTACTGCCTGACGGATATATTCGGGATTATCCAAAGCCCGACGGGCATAGTATAACCCTAAAGCCGCCGCCGAAGTTTGTAGCGCATCCATGGGATGGCCTTTTTCGGGGAAGCATTTCATCATGTCTTCGATACGGTACTTGATGCGTCGATGATAACGGATTTCATCGGCAAATTCGTCCAGTTCCGCCCCCGTGGGCAGAACACCCCAGATAAGGAGATAGGCGGTTTCGAGGAAGGTACTTTTTTCGGCGAGTTCCTCAATCCGAATGCCCCGATACTCTAAGATTCCCTTTTGCCCATCCACAAAGCTGATACTCGATTGGGCGGCGGGAATTCCTTCTAAACCTGGCCGATATTCACAAACTGTCATAGTTCTACTTTCCGTGGCGAAGATTAAGCCCTAACGCTAACTTACTTGATCTTTCCACCCTTACCGAAATTTTATAGAAATTCTTCGGTTCTGCCTCTCCCGTTCAGGATTGGGGAGAAGTGGACGGAAATTACCCCTATTTAGCGATTGCTTCGTCGATTTAGTCAACCCTGCCCTAGCGCATTTTTTCTGGGCTTACTGTTGCGACTCTAGCTAGAGGACTTGATATTTATCTACTTTCATTGTAGCGAGACTATCTCGATCGATTGAGCCGAGCGATAATTTTTTTAAGTTTCTTCGGGATTAATATTTAACTCCCGCAGTTTTGCCGCCAATCGTTCGGCCCGTTGCCGTTCCGCTTCCGCCCGTTGACTTTCCGTTTCGGCCCGTTGTCGTTCCGTTTCGGCCCGTTGACTTTCCGTTTCGGCCCGTTGACTTTCCGTTTCGGCCCGTTGACTTTCCGTTTCGGCCCGTTGTCGTTCTTCGTTGTAACTGGTGAAAGGTTGACCATCGGGATAATACAAAACTAACTCTGGTTCGGCTAATTGAAAACGAATGCCCAAGCGAGGACTTACCCAATTATCGAGATTTTCTAGACTTTCGAGCCGATTTTCCCGACGAATACAGCCGCCCAAATCATTTTTATCGGGATTATAAATGTAGTATTCTTCCACACCATAACGGTCATAAAACAGCAGTTTTCTGGTCATTTCCGTTG
>NZ_JASJFF010001258.1:0-13452 GCF_030065435.1 Microcystis sp. M53603_WE2 | reverse complement strand
CCAAGCTTTTCTGGTCGGAACCCCCTAAGCCGAGTTTTCAAGGTGCTGCGCCGTCCACTTGGTTTTCGAGACTGGCCTTTTAATTCTAACGTAAAGCCAACCTAGAACGGCGGGGTTTCAGACCCAAAATTTCCGATGAATCCCTAAAAATAATTCTAACTGTTGACTCCATAACCAGCCCTGTTCATTCGCTGCAATTTCTTCGTATTTTCCTGCCATCAACTGAAACCCCTTAAATTCTAAACTGGTGAGATCAAACCAAAAATAATTAGGAGTCCGGAAAGTTTCCTGATAAATTTCTTTCTTTAAACCTCTATCAGTTTCTGCCGTTGAATCAGACAAAATCTCGATGATGACCTGGGGATATTTCCCCTCTTCTTCCCACACTACCCAACTTTTACGCGGTTTTCTTGCTACTCCCAAAACCACAAAAAAATCAGGACCCCTAAAATATTCTGATTTTCGTTGATTAGGGCTGTAATAAATAGTCAGATTACCAAAAGCATAGAAATCTTGGCGGTCTTTCCATAATAACTCTAGTGATTGGATCAAAAGCATCAATTGACGCAGATGTAACTCTGTTTCCATAGGGGGTTCATCACTCAGTAAATCACTTTTGGGAAAGATAATTTCCTTTAACTCATCTTCAACAATAACCATGACGACCACTCAATTATTTAATCTTCCCTATTTTAGCTCTTCAGTAGAGCGTTCTACGGTTTCCTATCAACCTAACCGTTTAGCAGGATTACGACGCTTTGCCATAGCGATTACCTTTCTCAATATTTTAGGTCATACTGTCCTCGGATTTGAACAATCTTGGGCGCAACCTCTGGTGGCTTTAGCAACAGGTTACAGCGTAGAATTATTATTAGAAAGCGTTGATGCTGGGGTAAATAGCTTTAAACCTAGATATTTAGGAAGTATCGGTCAGTTTGTCGATTTTCTGCTTTCTGCCCATATTACCTCATTAGCGATCGCTATGTTACTCTATGCTAATGAGCGTTTATTTCCGATTATGTTTGCAGTAGCGGTGGCTATCGGATCTAAAGCAATTTTTCGGTTAAAAGTGGCGGATAAAACCCGTCATTTTCTCAATCCTTCTAATTTTGGTATTAGCGTTACCTTACTCTTATTTCCTTGGATTGGCATCGCGCCCCCCTATCAGTTTACCGAGAATTTAAGCGGTTGGGCAGATTGGATTTTACCCGTCTTAATTGTTTGTACGGGAACGTTTTTAAATGCCCGTTTTACTCGTAAATTGCCTTTAATTGCGGGATGGTTAGGGGCTTTTATCTTACAAGCAATCCTCAGAAGTGCTATCTTTCACACAGCGTTAATCCCCGCCCTATTACCCATGACAGGGGTGGCTTTTGTCCTCTTTACTTTCTATATGGTAACGGATCCGGGAACAACACCAATTAACCCCCGTGAGCAGATAATTTTCGGGGCATCTGTAGCCGTTGCTTATGGCATTTTGATGTCCTTTCACATTGTTTTTGGGATGTTTTTCGGATTGACGCTGGTGTGTTGTTTCAGAGGGTTGATATTAGCGGTTGAACCCTTAAAAGCAAAATTACCCCTAGTACAGGCTTCCGGCATTTTATCAACTCCTTAACCAATATATTATGCGGTTTTTGTGGGCAAAGCCCACCCTACAGCTTTTAGCTACAAACTACAAATGAAAAGGGCGTAAGCCTTACGCCCCTACAGTAACATTCTCCTGGTCATTGACTATGAAAGCTTCTCCTCAAATTGCTATTGTTGGCATGGCTTGTCTTTATCCTGATGCCGATTCTCCACAGGAATTATGGGAAAATGTCCTGTCTCAGCGTCGGGCATTTCGTCGCTTTCCCTCAGAGCGATTATCGTTAAGTGACTACTATTCTCCCGATAAAAGCGCCCCTGATGTCATTTATTCGACTCAAGCTGCCGTTATTGAGGGCTATGAATTCGATCGCATTGCTTATAAAGTGGTGGGGAGTACCTTTCGTTCGGCTGATTTAGCCCACTGGTTAGCGTTAGATATTGCGTCTCAGGCGTTGAATGATGCCGGATTTCCCGACGGAAAGGGGTTAAATAAAGAAACAACCGGGGTTTTACTGGGAAATACTCTCACAGGCGAGTTATCGCGGGCTAATACCCTAAGATTGCGTTGGCCCTATGTGCGTCATAGGGTAGAAGAACAATTATTAAAACAAGGATTATCGGACAAAGAACGGCAAATTTTCTTAAATGAATTAGAAAATCGCTTTAAAGAACCCTTTGAACCGATTGGAGAGGAGTCTTTAGCGGGAAATCTCGCGAATACGATAGCGGGGAGAATTTGTAATTATTTTGACTTAAAAGGGGGCGGATATATCGTCGATGGGGCTTGTAGTTCCTCTTTACTGGCAGTAGCGAATGGTTGTTCGGCTTTAGTCGCTGAAGATTTAGATATCGCTTTAGTCGGGGGTGTGGATATTAGTATGGACCCTTTTGAGTTGGTGGGTTTTGCCAAAACGGGGGCCTTAGCCTCTGGGGAGATGAAAGTGTATGATCAAGGGTCTAATGGGTTTATTCCGGGGGAAGGATGCGGTTTTCTGGTGTTAATGCGTCATGGGGATGCCCTAGCCCAAAATAAACGGATTTATGCTGTTATTCAGGGTTGGGGGATTTCTTCCGATGGCAAAGGGGGAATTACTCGCCCAGAAGTGGAAGGACAGTTATTTGCTTTAAATCGCGCCTATAAACGGGCTGAATTTACGGGGGATACTATAGCTTATTTTGAAGGCCATGGTACGGGAACGGCGGTGGGTGATGGAACCGAATTAGAAGTTTTATCTCGTATTCATCCAGATACGGTAAATAAAGCCGTTATTGGTTCAATTAAAGCGAATATTGGCCATACTAAGGCGGCGGCAGGGATAGCAGGGTTAATTAAGGCGACTATGGCGGTTCATCGTCAAATTTTACCACCAGTGACGGGATGCGATCGCCCTCAGGCTCGGTTAACCGAAGACAAGGCAAGGTTACAGGTATTAAAAGAGGGGCAAATCTGGCCAAATTCCTTACCTTTACGGGCAGGAGTGAGTGCCATGGGTTTTGGGGGCATTAATAGTCATATTATCATAGAGGGATTAAGTCAGATTCGTCGTCACACTTTAACGCCACAGGAACAAAAATTAATCCATTCTCCCCAAGATGCGGAGTTATTCCTATTGAGTGCAAATAGTCAAGAAGACTTACAAGCACAGGTTAATCGGTTATTAAATATTGTTCCTCGCATATCCCAGTCAGAAATGACGGATCTTGCCGTTGAATTAGCGAAAAAGGTAAATCCTCATTTACCCTATCGTCTGGCCATTATTGCATCTTCCCCCGATAGCTTAACCAATCACCTTGTAGGAGCGCAAGGCTTGCACTCGTTGATCCCCCCCGGTCAAAATTTAGATAATATCTTTACCAATCACGAAAAACAGATCAATAAAATAGGTTTTCTCTTTCCGGGGCAATCCGCACCAGTTTATCTTCATGGGGGACTCTGGGAAAGACGTTTTCCTGTGATTAAACAATTATATAACAAGGCTCAGTTAGCCAAGGGTAAGGATAACACGGTGACGAATATTGCTCAACCGGCGATCGTTACGGCTTGCCTAGGGGGGTTACAACTCCTAGAAAACTTAAATATTAAAGCAGATTTAGCCATAGGACACAGTTTAGGGGAATTATGCGCTTTATTTTGGGCAAATGCCTATGATAAGACTCAATTAATTAATCTAGCTAAAATTCGCGGTCAAGCAATGGCACAACTGGGCCACCCAACAGGTAGAATGGCCAGCATTAACGCCGATGCAGAAACGGTTAAAAGTTTATTAAATGGACGTATCGTTGAGATTGCGGGATTAAATTCACCCTATCAGACAATAATCTCAGGAGAGGCCTTAGGGATTAAAGATGTTGTTGAAAAAGCCCAAAATCAAGGCATTAAAACCGTTTATTTGCCTGTCTCCCACGCTTTCCATTCTCCCCTAGTGGCCCCGGCCGTGCAACCCTTAGAAGATTATTTACAAACTTATCCCTTAAATTCCCTGGAAAAAACGGTTATTTCTACCGTAACGGGCGAAAAATTGCCATTAAATACCGACTGGCGCTCGCTTTTATTAGAACAAATGATCTCACCGGTGCGCTTCATCGATGCAGTCAAGTCAGCAGAGAAAGAGGTTGATTTATTCATTGAAGTGGGTTCTGGTTCAATATTAAGCCGTTTAGTGGCAGATATAACGGATATTCCCGTAATTTCTCTCGATAGCAGTAGTGAGTCTTTACAAGGGTTATTGAAAACGGTTGCAGTAATGTTTGTTAATGGTGTCAAGGTTAACTATCAAGGGTTATTTGAAGATAGATTTAGTCGTCCCTTTAATTTAGACTATCAACCCCATTTTATTGGCAATCCATGTGAGATCAAGGCAAAGGGCAAAAGTCAACAGGCAAAAGTAGAGAATATTGATCTTTTATTACCTAATCATAGCCAAAACCTCAAACCTAATACCTCAAACCTGAAACCTCAAACCTCAAAAATTGAAGTTATTCGTCAATTGGTGGCACAAAAAACAGAATTACCCCTAGAAACCATTGAAAATCATCATCGCTTGTTGGCGGATCTGCACCTTAATTCTATCAGTGTCAGTCAATTAGTGATCGAAGCAGCGCGTCAGTTAGACTTATCTCCTCCCCATTCACCGACAGATTATGCCAATGCAACTATTCAGGATCTAGCAGCAGCTTTAGAAGAATTAGGCAAAAATAATTCCCAAATTCCTCAAGAATCAATCCCGATGGGTGTTGATAATTGGCTGCGTGCGTTTACGGTTGAATTAATCGAAAAACCGTTAATTAAATCAGATAAAAAGCAAATAAATCGAGAAAAAGCGGGAAATTGGCATATTATCGCCCATGCTGATCATCCTTTATTACCTAACTTATCTGTTTTACAACCCACCTTAAAGCATGAGCAGGAAAAAGGGATCATTATTTGTTTAAAACCCTATCCTGATGAATCAGAAATTGGTTTGCTTTTAAAAGGAGCAAAATTATCTATAAAAGAGAAAAAACCCTTGATTTTGATTCAACAAGGAGGAGGATATGCGTCCTTTGCGAGAACTTTTTATCTAGAAAATCGTCAAATTCCCACCTGTGTGATTGATATTCCTTTTCATCATCCCAATGCAGTTAATATCATTCTCTCAGAAATCACTGCAACCGATAGCTATACAGAAGTTTATTATGATGAAAACGGAAAACGGTTTGTTCGTCAATTAAACTTGTTAGGGTTAGAAAAAGATACCGATAACCCTAAGCAGAAAAAAGCCCTAAAAAGGTCAAATAAAAGCAAAATCAAGGAGCTTCTTTTGGTGACGGGAGGAGGGAGAGGTATTGCCTCAGAATGTGCCTTATCCTTAGCTAAAGAAAATAAAGCCACCTTAGCGATTTTAGGACGTTCTCAACCTGAAGATAACCGAGAATTAGCCGAAAATTTAGCAAGAATGAAGTCTGCAAACATCCAAGTCCATTATTATTCTTGTGATGTCAGTGATGCTGAGTCAGTTCAGCAAACTATCGCCGAAATTAAGAAAAATTTAGGAGAAATTACGGGAATTTTACACGGTGCAGGGGTTAATACACCGAAATTAATTCAACATCTCGAACCAGAAGATTTCATAGCAACTTTAGCTCCAAAAGTCAAGGGTTTGCAACATATCTTAACGGAAATTAACCCCGATTCTCTCAACTATTTAATCACCTTCGGTTCAATTATTGCCGAGACTGGATTGAAAGGAGAAGCAGACTATGGGTTAGCCAATGAATGGTTAGGGAATATTGTAGGGGAATTTAGTCGAAAATACCCTAATTGTCGCTGTTTAAACCTAGAATGGTCGGTTTGGTCCGGTATTGGCATGGGAGAACGTTTAGGAACAGTTGAAAAGCTAAGAAATGAAGGTATTACCCCTATTTCTCCCGATATTGGCATTAAATACTTACATTTACTTTTAAATCAATCCCTAACCACTGCCTCTGTCATCATCGCCGGGCGTTTTGGTGAACCGCCGACTTTAAGCTTAAAACCGCAAGAATTATCTTTTTTACGCTTTTTAGAGACAAAGAAAGTTCATTACACGGGAATTGAACTGATTACTGAAGCAGAATTATCCTTAGACAATGATCCTTATTTACAAGATCATGTTTATCAAGGAGAATACATTTTCCCCGGTGTCCTGGGGTTAGAAGCGATCGCGCAGGTGGCCACTGCATTACTCCCCACCTTAGCAAGGAAGGAGGATCAAACCCTTAACAAGGGGGAAAACCAAGATCCCCCTTCCGTCCCCCTTAACAAGGGGGAAACTGGAGGATTAAGGTTTGAATCGGTTAAATTTAACCGTCCGATCGTGGTTTCTGCCGATCAACCCTTAAAGATACAAATTGCTACCTTAATCACCGATTCTGGAAAGGTTAAGGCCGTTATTCGCTGTGCCAATACAGGGTTTAGTATCGATCATTTTGAAGCCATCATCAGCCATTCTTCTGTGGGGGTGCCAGACTGTCGTCCATTGATTCCCCCTGTCCCCCTTAAAGAAGGAAAAAATAACCCTCAAATTAACCCAGATAAGGACTTATATGGTCATTTATTGTTCCATAAAGCAAGATTTCAACGAATTAAGGGTTATTCTCATCTCAAAGCAACCGAATGTATTGCAGAAATTAACATTGAGCAAAAAACTGCTTGGTTTAGTCGTTATTTACCTCAATCCCTGATTTTAGGCGATGCAGGGGCAAGAGATGCCGTTATCCATGCTTTACAAGCTTGTGTTCCCCATGCCACTATTTTACCCACTGGCATAGAACGCTTAACGGTATATTCTGTCAATTTAGGCGAAAATCAGTTTGTTTCAGCCAAAGAAAGACTGCATCAAGGAGATACCTTTGTCTATGATCTTGAGGTATTCAATAACGATGGCAATCTCTTAGAAGTGTGGCAAGGATTGGAATTAAAGGTGATTAAACACAGAAATCCTCAAGATCCCTGGATTCCAGCCCTTTTACCCTGTTATTTAGAACGAAAGATCAAGGAGATGATGCCTAATGTCGATTTAACTTTAATTCTCGATCGGGATGCAACGGTAGAAAGACGAGTCAGAAGCGATCGCAGTTTAGGGATGTTAACCTCATCCCCTAGTGTAATTCAGCGTCGGGGGGATGGCAAGCCCGAATTAAGCGATAACGAGACGGTTTCGGTGTCTCATGCCGAAGATTTAACCCTTGTGCTTAAGGGTGCGTCAGGATGCGATCTGGAACCGATTATCCCCCGTGATGTGCAGATGTGGCGCGATTTATTGGGGGAAAATTCCTTTAATTTAGCGGAGGTAATTAGTCAAGAGAATCATGAGGATTTTAATATGGCAGCGACTCGCATTTGGTCTGCTAAAGAAAGTATTAAGAAAGCGGGTTTGAGTCTCGATATCCCGTTAACTTTATCGTCTTTCTCTCAACAATTAACCCCTTTATCCCCTATTTTGTGGTTATCTTCAGGAAAGGATTTAATCATCACTTTACCTGTTTCTTTCCGAGAAATCAAGACAGCTTTCATCTTGGCAATATTTGTCCAAACAGTTCCAGAAAAATCGAACTTACTTCAGACAGAACCAGCAAAGGTTTTCTGATAAAACTTATCCAGTTTTACCCTTTTTTAAACCACAGGAGAACCAAATCATGACTACAGTTCGACAAATTCCCAACCAAAGAAACCCTATTCAACTGATTTCAAATATCATCCGTTCTTTCGTTTATGCGATGAATGGACGCTGGCATAAATTGGGGATGCAAATCTTTATGATAGTGACTATTGCCCACATCTCAGAACATATTATTCAAGCTTATCAATTGTGGGGTTTAGGATGGCCGAGACCAGAATGTTTAGGGTTATTAGGACTCTGGAAACCTTGGTTAATGCGCTCGGAATGGCTACACTATGGACACGCTCTTTTTATGTTATTAGGGTTAGCCATTTTTCGTCCTTCTTTTCATGGAAAAGCGCGTTTTTGGTGGGATTTGGCCTTAGGATTACAATTCTATCATCATTTTGAACACGCTTTACTCTTAGGACAGGCAATTATTGGTCAAAACTTATGGGATTCTCGCGTTCCTATTAGTATTGGACAAATTTGGTTTCCTCGGTTAGAACTGCATCTTTTCTATAACTTAATGGTTCTAATTCCCATGATGATTGCCATGTATTATCATCGTTTTCCACCTATGAATGAGGGGAGATTAGTTTAAATTTTAGCCAAAGTTAAAGAAAGTATTAGGAAAATGGGGGTAAATGAGTATTTACCCTATTCTTCTAGTTAATTGTGCTGAAAAGTTGTCTCTAGTTCTTAAAAAAAGCATGATTGCTCTCCTTCTCATATTATGATAAAGAGTCATTAACTAGCTGTTGAAATTCCCCCAATGAATTAATAGTAATACTGGGGACAAAAAGACCCTCTAAGACAGACACATCCTCAATTTGGTTAATCGTTTCAATCAGGGAATTAGGAATCTCCCCAAAACGACTTTGTAAAGCCAAAATGATATGTTTTTGGTTAGTTAATTTAGCTCCTTCTTCGAGAGCCATTTCTTCTATGGTGCTTAAAAAAGGCATGATTGCTCTCCTCCTCGTATTAATTAAGATAAAGAGTCATTAACTAAATGTTGAAATTCCTCCAATGAATTAATAGTAATACTGGGAACAAAAAGACTCTCTAAGACAGACACATCCTCAATTTGGTTAATCGTTTCAATCAGGGAATTAGGAATCTCCCCAAAACGACTTTGTAAAGCTAAAATAATATACTTTTGGCTAGTTAATTTAGCTCCTTCTTCGAGAGCCATTTCTTCTATGGTGCTTAAAAAAGGCATTTTGTTTTCCTCCTCGTATTGACTGAGTTTTGTTTTAAAGTTAAGTTGAAGTTGCGGGGGTAAGGTCATCATTTTATCAATGAATTTCCCTAGATTGATAATCTCAAACTTGGTTAATCCCCTTTGATATAAACCTCTGACTAAGTTCCACTTCCATTGTTCACGCTCCCTGAGATTATTAGTCGTAGCCTTAGTTTTTAGGTGTGCCATGACTATTATAGCCCAAATATTCTCACTTTGTTCTAAGTCTTCCCATTGATAATCCAATAATTTGACCATTAAAAAATCGACTTTCACTTGACTTCCCCCTAACCCATATTGATAAAAATTAGGTCGCCAAGACCTACTTTCATCCCCTAAAATAGCTAAACTAATAACAGGTTTATGGTACAAATCAAAGGCTCGATAATTATAAATAAACATTCGTTGAGGGAATTTTAGATCATATTGACTTTGGACTTCAATATGAATTAAAAGCCAGATTTCCTGATTATCTAATAACCAAACTTTCAATAATTTATCAGCATAGCGTTGCTCAGTTTCCGCAGCTGCCGTAATTTGTTCTAATTCTTTATCAAGGGAAATAGGGGTTTGATTCCAGTCAATTTCTTGATAAATATTGGGATAAAAGAAGTTTAAGAACTCTGCCAAATAAGTGCTAATCGCTTCTTTCCATGTTTTGTCGTAATTAGCTGTCACCTCAGCCATGCCTTTCCCACCTAATTGCTATATAATAAATAATATCCTAATCTTTCAAAAACAATGGACAATTCTAACCCTACTCCTATCCCCTGCGAAAATAGTGATACTTCTTCCTTAGAAACCGCTAACCACAAACCCTTTTGGAAAGCCATTGTGGAAATTGGTGAAAAAGTTCCCATTGAAGAGTGGAACAAATTACCTAAAGATTTTGCTCGCAATTTTGAACATTATATGTATGGCGCACCCAGAGACGAGGATTACGAAGACGAATGAGAAAGATTTTTTTAGATACTGCTTATCTTCAAGCACTGGTTGACACTCGTGATAGTTTACATCAATCTTCTGTAGCTATTACCGACGAATTAGATATATTTCTATCTGTTACTAGCGAAATGGTGTTAACTGAATTACTCAATGCCTTATCTGGAAGGGGTGGGTATTTAAGGGATGCTGCCCTAGATATTGTAGATAAATTACACCAAGACTCATCAGTAGAAATTATCCCTCAAACCTCTCAGTTATTTACCGAAGCATTGCTATTTTATCGCCAAAGACGAGATAAAAGCTATAGCTTAACAGATTGTGCTTCGATGTTGATTATGAGACAACAAAATATCTCCGATGTTTTAACTTTTGATCGCCATTTTCAACAAGAAGGATTTAATGCACTACTGAGAAATTAGGAGGTAAAATAACTAATTGACTTTTTGAGCTACTTCTGCTAGACAATCAAAGTGACGACCATATTTAACAATAATCGTCATCGATCCTCGATAATCAATTAACCCTGTCATTACCGCTTTAACTGCACCAATTTCTTGATTAACAAATCGTTCCCAATTTTCTCTAGTTGCTGAAAAAATCGGTAAAGATTCATCCATTTCTTCAATCAGTTCTAAACTAACAATCTGACCCTGATCATCCCATTCTGAACAAACAGAAACCCCCTGATGATCACTAAACCAAAGAATTACTTTTCCCAATTTAGTGAACTTTTTACCTAAGTTTTCTTGTTCGTTCCATGTCGTTTGATAGGCAGACCACCATTCTTGAGAAAAACGAGTTAACGGTTGATTCATGAGGTATAATCAGAAAATAAAAAACTTGTGTTTAGTTTACCATTATCAGGATAACCTATGATCATCTTAAAATTCCTACTTTATGCCCCTCAGGGTAAGCGCATCTTAACAATCCTTGACAAAATGAACTTTATATGGGTTGCCTACCCAGAGCGCGGTTTAGACATATTTGAGTAGAATTTGCCATCGCAGTTGTTAAGCAACAATCGACCAAATAAGAGGACAAGCAGCTGACAAAATTGGTCAATTGTCAATAGCGTTCTTTTAAAACCGTTGTTAATCTCGAAAAATCGCTAAATAATCATGATGAAAGCCTACGAATATCATCACATTGTCAGTTTTCAAGAAACCAATTTAGTCGGTAATGTTTATTATGCCAATTATGTGCAATGGCAAGGTCGTTGTCGAGAAATGTTTCTCAAAGATAATGCCCCAGATATTATCACAGAATTATGCCAAGGATTAGCCTTAGTAACGGTTCGAGTATCCTGTGAGTATCTGTCCGAATTATTTGCCTTTGATCATGTTATTATTCGGATGCGTTTAGGAGAGATTAAACAAAACCGAATTACCATGTTATTTGAATATTGGCGAGTGACTGATGAAGGGGAAGAATTAGTGGCAAAAGGGGAACAACAGACGGCCTGTATGCGACGAGAGGATAGTGAAACCAGACCCACTCCAATTCCTGCTCAACTGAAATTAGCTTTAGAAAACTATCACATCCCGATCTAAAAGATAACCCGAGGAATGTGAGATAAAAATAACCGATAAAAAATGACTCTCCTAGACTGGTTATAGCCAATTAGTGGTTTAAATGAGCTTAACCCGAAACTTCCGCCGCTTTCATTTATCCCAGCATGAGCCGACTCCTGTTGAGGCGGCTTGCCTAGATGACCACACTACCCGTAAACCTTTTCAAACATACTCTAAAAAATATCGGCAGGATCGGCATATTGGAGCTTATTAATAGCCGTGGCTCCAGCAATCAAGGACATGAGCAAGGTTAAGCCAAAGACGAATATTGCTCTAGTAGGGGTCATTTCAATGGGAAGTAAGGTGTATTTTTGGGTAAAATAATACTGAATCATCCCTAATAAAAAGCCAGGAATATAACCTAATACTGCAATAATCAGAGCTTGCTGAAAGACGAGCCACAGAAGATAACGATTGTGATATCCCATTGCTTTTAGAGTTGCATATTCTGCTAAGTGTTCTGCAACATTGGTATAAAGAATTTGATAAACAACCACAATCCCGACCACTAATCCTAAAAATACCCCCAAATTAAAAATAAAACCAATAGCTGTACTGGTTGCCCAATAATTTTTTTCAAAGTTAATAAACTCTTGCTTGCTTAATATTTTGACATCTTTCGGCAAATATTTCTTTAACTTTTTGAGTAAGGATTGCCGATCAATATCTGGTTGAAACTTAATTAAGCCAATATCAATGAACCGAGATGAACGATTCTGAAATATTCTTAAAAAGTTAGGGTAGCTCATTAATAAGTTACCATCTGAACCAAAAGATGTACCTAATTCAAAGAGACCAACCACTTCTATTTTTCGATTATTACCAGAATTTCCCACCTCAGTAATAATAGTTTTACCCTTCTGGAAATCTTCAGCAATATTTCCAAACTCTCTACGAGAATTTTGGTCAAATAAGGTGGTATATTTTATCTTTAATTTTTGCCAATTTTCTTTGATTCCCACTGCCTTAAATGCTTGATATCTTAAGTCAATTCCAATGACAAAAATATTACGCCAATAGTTTTTTGTATCGGGATTTTTCCATTGAGCATAGCCTACATAGATTGGACTGACTAATTCCACTTCATTAAAGGATAAGACTTGTAATAGTCTTCGCTCACTAAAACTTTCCATGGCAATTAAGGATGTAGAACGAGGACTAATCAGGAAAGCATCACCTTCTAAACTATTATGTAAATGAACAGCACTCTCAAATAAAGCATCTCGAATTCCCAACTGCATAAAAATAATCACAGTGGAAAAAATAATACCAGATAGTGCAACAATTAAACGAGTTCTTTTATGAGCTAATTGTAACCAAGCAGTAGGAATATTCATCTTCTGAATGAGTTATTTAGTTAGGATGAATGATCACATTAATCTTTAAGTTAGTTAACCGATTAACTTTAGCACTAGAGCGATGATCTAAGCTAATTTTTACCTCGACGACTCTAGCATCTGTATCGACAACAGGATCGGTTCCTAAAACATCTTGTCGTCCCACTTTCCAACCTATTTCTTCCACAGTTCCCTCTAAATCTCCGAGCATTTTATCGGTTTTTATCGTTACAGATTGACCTAATTTAACTCGACTAATATCGGTTTCATACACTTCTGCTGTCACATACATTTTTTGGATATTTCCCAATTCTAAAATCCCTTCATTTTTCACTAATTCTCCAGGAAAAGTATTAATTTTTAAAATTATTCCTGCATGGGGCGCACGCACATAGGATAATTCTAATTCCGCCTGAGCGCGTTCTACATTAGCCTTAGCTGTCATTACTTCATCTTGAGCAATTTGAAGATCAACAGGACGAATTTCCGTAACTGCACTTAACAGGCTCTTCGGGAATTGTTATGCAAATAATTAACTTAAAATAAAATTCGATGAGAGCAACTACGCTCAAAAGTAGCTGAAATCCATATAGGGAAGGACTTAAGGCATCAACAGGTTAATACCAAAAGATAGACAATCGAGT
>NZ_JASJFF010000231.1:0-6907 GCF_030065435.1 Microcystis sp. M53603_WE2 | reverse complement strand
GGAAATTTAGGCACTTTTTCCCTGAAAATTAGGTAATTGGCCACCTCAAAACTGGTAAAACCCCACACCCCACACCCCACACCCCACACCCTGCCACCACCGAAAAACTTTTTGCCGCAAACCCTATTTATTCATCGATCAAGACAGTTGTGCTACTGCATTGAGAGCATAACTTTTAGTAATAAAAGGAGAAGTCATGGCTGTTAAAAGTCCTCCGTAATCAAGATTAAAACTGACTTCGCTTCCTACTTTTAACCTCTTGTTATGACTATCAAGAACTAGATGATCGCTACTAGAACCTAATATTTTTATCTCCTGACTTGTTTGTAATCCAGAGATAAGAATATCCTGTCTTCCTAATGCAATAATAACTCGACGGTGAATGCCTTGGTCGATAAAGCTGGGAACATTACCAAAAGCATCTCGACCAATTTCTCCAGAGGGTAGAGATGGTTTATCTTTGGATTCGATTACTTCAGCAATTAACCGAAAAGCATCGGTATATAAGCCAGGTATCACTTGTCGATTAACTGTTTCACAACCTAATAAAATTGATTCTCCTAAACGCAGATTATTAATCCGACCAACTTCGCTACTTTTTTGATACCATTGATAGTTAGCAGAATTGCCTCCTGAAATAATCGGTAATTTTATTAAAAATTCCTGCTCAATTGTATCTGTTAACACAGATAATTTGCTCATATTATGGCTATCAGGTTTAATACCTCCATAACAAGCCAAATTACAACCCAGTCCAATAATTTTGATAAAGGGAAAAGCGAGGGTCTTTTTGATGAACTTGACCAGATCTTTCGGCAGTACACCTTCGCGTAAATCCCCTAACTCCGTCATGATAATAATGCGGTGTATTTTTTGCTTTTCTTGAGCATAATAGGAAAGTTCCTGAATTGTTGCTAATTCGGTATTTAAGCTGATATCTGCAATGTTAACCACTGATTCTGCTTGACTCAAGGCAGTACGCAACAGAACAAAAGTTGTCACTATTCCTGCTTGTTTCATTTTGAGAATATTTTCGATTCGAGAGTCAGCGATAAAGTTGACTCCACCTTGAATCATCGCCAAGGCGATCGAGGGATCACCCAAAATCGCTTTGGAAACTCCCATCACAGAAAGTCCCTTGCTACCGTAGAATTGGCAGAGTAAACGAGCATTATGGCGTATTTTCGGGAGAGAAATCTCGATTCTGGGTAAAAGGTCTTTCATCAGCCTATTTGCTCCCAATTGCGGGAATTGCAGCTAAAATTTCCCCTTTGATTTTCCGGTTTAATTTCGGAAAGCGATCGCATAAAGCTTGGACTAATTTCTCACATCCGTGTAACAAAACATCAGTAGTCGGTAACTGAAAATCTCGCTCATATTTGGCAATAATACGCTCAGTGGCTGCCGTGGTGAGATTTTCGTGATTAATCGCAATAGCGATAACTTTAGCGGGAGAAATTGCCTCAATTAGTGAAATTTCTTCCTGTAATTTTGGCATGGCTAAATGAGGAAAATCACAGCGAAATTTTCGGGCTGGGGGATGTTGTAAAATAATCCCATCGGGCCTACTTCCTTTCAAAATTCCCAGGGAACTCATAAAAGCAGGATGACTCAGAGAACTTTGTCCTTCCACTAAAATAATATCGGGTTTTTCTTGCTCAAAAGCTTGAACCACAGCATTTTCAATTTCACCGATGACAAATTGAGAAACCAAAGCATCGATCGAAACCCCATATCTTGCTCCCTGCATCAAGCTAGTTTGTCCAGTAGCGACTAAGACAGACTTAATACCCAAGCCTTGGAGAGTTTGATTAACTGCCACCGCAGTGGTCATTTTTCCGCAAGCACAATCGGTTCCTAAAAAGGCAATAACGGGTATATTTACTTGGGAAATTTGCCCAGTAAATACATGAAGATCAGCTAATTGTGGTGGTTTACGAATGTCTGTAATTTGCACACCATACTGACTAGCTTGCTCCCTAAATTCTAAATCCTCGGAGAAGAATTGATGCAAACCATTAATAATCTCCATTCCTTGTGCCATTGCTTCTAAAATTAGCAGCCTTTCTAGGGGGGGAATAAACGCTTCTAAGGGTGCTTTGCCGTAGATATAACAATTGGGAACATCTCTAAGTTTTTCTAAGGCTGTTTGTAAATTGGCAAAAATGGGAATATGATTTTTTTTGTCTCCTAATGCTTCTCCCGCATCTTTTCCCGCTAAGGAACTATCCAGCACTCCAACAATTGTATATATTTCTGATTGTCTGATCAAGCCAGCTGCCGTTTTTCCGTCCACACGTCCAAACTGATTTTCACAGTAAATTAAAGCCGTTTTTTTCGTTGATACCACTTTCTTAATCTCCTGAATATTAGATAATTGAAATTTCACTCCTAACTCCCAGTAAGTAGGGAGGCACAATTATTTGTAGGATGGGTTAGCGGTAGCGTAACATTAGCGGGCGTTGGGTTTCATGCTTCAACCCAACCTACGTTCATCTTATATTTAATTCCACCCACCTACTTAAGACTATTTATTCTTCTTCTTCTTCTATAGCATAATTATCTGGATCGATAATATCGTCTAGTTCTTCTAAGATTTGCAAATCGGGATGAGCATCAGATTGACGTAATTTTAATCTTCCTGTCCGTTCTAACCAATGGAGAAGGGTTTCTTTGGAAGTTATCTGCATAACAGGAATTGCCTGATAGCGAGGTTCTTGACTAAGAGAAGGATTAAATTTCATACCTGTTGAATTTCCTTTGAGAAGTTAACTCTATTGGTTGTTCTATTGTTGATCACGAAGCAACCCACAAAAAACTGAAAAAAATTGTCAAGTTTAGCAAAGTAAAAAAGTTCAGCTGTCAGATTTACTATTTGGACAGATAGATAGAGTCGGTTCCAATATATGCTCCCGATACTTGGGATGCAGACTCTATGGTGTAAATTAAAGTTTTCCTGTCTCGCTCAACTTAAATGTCAATCCTACGGTTTTTATCTAGCTAACGGAAAAGGTGATTAATAACACCAAAGCAACCAACAAAACCGCCCCTACTCCTTGCAAAATATACCATTTTTGCTGTTCTAAAGATGGGGATTTTGATAGATAAATCTTGGGTTCGCTACCATAGTTATTGATGATTCCTTCATCATCTACTGTATAGCCCTCTGGGAGAGGTATATTAAGTGATGGATAGTTTTGCCCGTTTATATCTAGTTTAACCTCAGCAGGAATTAATTCACTTCCATCGCTTGGGGAATAGACTGTCGCACCTGTCTCTTGATTAGATTTAGTAGAGTAGTGCATGATCATCTCTCTTCAAAATCTGAGTATAACACAGAATAAGGCGAAATGGTTTTTAGGCTAATTTTTTCCTAGGGCTTTAATCAGCAAATTTGGCTAATGTCGGCAAATTAAAGCAAAAAATATGATTTTATAACTTGACAAAGCTAGATAAAAACATTTAGTCAACTCGCTATTCACTTTTTAGCATACCAGCGCCATAAAACTCGCGCTAAACGTTGGGGATCATGACTAACTTTGGCAGTAACTTCATCTTCTGCCATTACATTCGCTAAAACAATGCGATAACCCATTTTTCCCACCTCCTCGCGGTCTAAAAACACAGGATGACTATGCTCTTGGGCGTATAATTGCAGAGATTGGGGCGATGGTGCAGTTCTTTGGGCTAAAACTGCATCAAAGACGCGTTCCTCGCAGACTTTTTCGATCGCCCGAATATGATCAGCCACCGAATAATTATCCGTTTCCCCCGGCTGGGTCATAATATTACAAACATAGACACGGGGGACTGTCACCTGTGCTAGGGCCTGACGAATTGCGGGAACCAACAAATTAGGGATAATACTGGTATAAAGACTACCCGGCCCGATAATAATATAATCTGCCTCCTTGATTGCCGCTAAAGCAGCCGGTAAAGCGACCGGATCGGCAGGATGACAGCCAATCTGACGAATTTGCCCCATAGCTTCGGTTATCTTCGATTCTCCCTCAATAATGCGCCCATCGGCTAACTTAGCCCAGAGACTAACATCGGTAAGGGTAGCAGGTAGCACTTTGCCGCGAATGGCCAAAACTTTGGCACTAGCATCGATCGCCTGTTCCAGATCGCCGGTAATCTCGGTCATAGCGCTGATAAATAAATTACCAAAACTGTGGCCCGATAAACCATCCCCGGCATGAAAGCGATATTGAAACAATTCCGTTAATAACTTTTCCTCATCGGCTAAAGCGGCGATACAATTGCGAATATCCCCCGGGGGTAAAATGCCCATTTCCCGACGTAATCGGCCCGAAGAACCGCCATCATCAGCTACGGTGACAATAGCGGTGATATTAGAACTATACTGTTTTAAACCGCGTAAAAGCGTCGATAAACCCGTACCGCCACCGATGGCCACGATTTTCGGGCCGCGATGGAGACGACGATGGGTGCGTAGGAGATCAACTAATTCCTCCGATGCGTCCGGTTGTAGTGCTTCTGTAATCGTTTCGACAGTGCGACTCTGACCCCAGAATAACAAAAAGACACCCAACAAAACCGCCAGCGGCCCGGAAACAGAATTAGGGACCAAACGGGCGATCGTTTCTAATGCTTGGGAAACAAACTCTAAAAAGCGATTAACTGGGGTTAATTTTACCCAAATAGCCAAACCGAAGGAGGTGAGAAAAACACCGGTTAAACTGATTAAAAGCCAGCGTTTGACAAAAATACCGGGAGAAAGCCATTTAAACCAACGATTAACCCGTTTAGGCGTTTTTCTGCCCACAGAAGCGGCTATTTTTCCCTTCTGAGCGTTGAGTTCCCGTAGCGTCTGTTTAAATGGACTCATAGATGTGGCCTGGCAGCGAACGCATTGATTCTGGAGAGACTGTAGCCGAAAAAGGGGACAAACTCAAGCTGACCTAACCTCCCACTTGGGAATAGGCCGCCTCGGAAATTGTGGGAATATCGGCGTATTTGCCGATAACCGACTGTATAATGCTGTAAACACAGGCGGCAAATGCTCCCAAAAAGACGACGTTAAAAAGAGTTTCTACCACTAAATTCGCCCCTAAACCCCTAGCGACGAAACCTAAGACCAATCCCAATAAATACACCAAAATCTCGATTAAAATCGCCTGCATGGTGTTAAAGCGGATAAAATGACTGATGCGGGGATTGCGTACCACGGCGAAAAAGAGGACGAAAAAGATAATTAAACTGCCAAAGCTTCCCAGAGAACTATAGAGAAAAGCTAAGGGATATAAGGCTATTGCTAAGGCCGCTCCTAAAAAAGGAATTTGCTGAAAGATAAAGATACCGAAGGCAAAAGCCGAATATAAGGGTAAAAGATATACTAAAGCTGCAAAAATGCGATCTTTTGTATCGGTTGAGCCGCGCCAAGTCATAATCTATTGTCTCCTGAGACTACTGCTAACTCTCTTCAAGATAACCCGGCAGCCCATCAGACTTCGCGTAACTGAAGAAATTGATCGAGGCCGAAGATTGTTAGGCCTCGATCGATTTTTTCTCAAACAGAGACGGGGTGCTTGATTTCCTGTAACAGAGCCAGATATTCCTCCTTAAAATACTTTAGGGTACTTAAAATCGGATTGGGAGCGCTTTGACCAAGACCACAAAGACTGGTTTCTTTGACCATTTGACAGAGATGTTCTAGGTTTTCGAGGTCGTGAATATCGGCCTTTCGAGCGATAATTTTGGCCAATAATTCAAACATTTGTACTGTTCCCGTGCGACAGGGGATACATTTACCACAGGACTCCTCGCGACAGAACTCCATATAGAATTTCGCCACTTCCACCATACTGGTAGTATCATCCATAACCACCATCCCCCCAGATCCCATCATCGAACCGAGTTTGGCTAAGGATTCGTAATCCACGGGAGTATCGAGTAAATTAGCGGGAATACAACCCCCAGAGGGGCCGCCGGTTTGTACCGCTTTCACTTGACCATCGGGAACACCACCCCCCATCTCCTCGACAATTTCCCGGAGAGTAATACCCATCGGCACTTCAATCAGCCCATTATTGCGGATTTTTCCCGTCAAAGCGAAGATTTTTGTGCCTTTACTGCTGGCAGTACCGATATTGGCGTACCAAGCGGCCCCCTCGCGGATAATAGCGGCGATATTAGCGTAGGACTCCACGTTATTAATCAGGGTGGGACAACCATCGAGGCCCGATTGGGCCGGATAGGGGGGACGGGTGCGAGGAGTGCCGCGGCCGCCTTCGATGGAATGGATGAGAGCGGTTTCCTCTCCACAGACAAAGGCCCCCGCCCCGATGCGGATATCTACCTTAAAATCGAAAGTGGACTCGAATACTTGGGAACCCATTAAACCAAATTTTTTGGCCTGATTAATCGCTTTTTGCAGACGATCGATCGCCAGAGGATATTCGGCTCTAACATAGATATAACCATGATCGGCCCCCACAGCATAGGCAGCGATCGCCATTCCTTCCAGGACTAAATGGGGGTCACTTTCCAAAACACTACGGTCCATAAACGCCCCGGGGTCGCCTTCATCAGCATTACAGATAACGTATTTTTGTTTACCCGGTTGTTTAGCCACCGTCGCCCATTTTAAACCGGTGGGATAACCCGCACCTCCCCGGCCGCGCAAACCGCTTTTGGTGATTTCCTCCACCACCTGGGCCGGAGTCATCTCGTAGAGGGCCTTGTAGAGAGATTGATAACCCCCGACGGCGATATATTCCTCAATGCGATCGGGATCGATTTTACCGCTATTTTCCCGGACAATTTTGACTTGATGGGAGAAAAAGGGATGTTTTGAGTCCCCTAATTGCACCTCGGTTTTGCCGCCGTTTAAGGCCGCAATAATGCTGGCCGCACTTTCCGGGGTGACTTCTTCGTATAAGAG
>NZ_JASJFF010000531.1:0-2584 GCF_030065435.1 Microcystis sp. M53603_WE2 | reverse complement strand
TCAGTCTGTAGAGCGACCATAAGACCAGAACAGAGTAAATCTGTTAAGGCAGGTGCGGAACCCCGCAAGGGAAAGAAGCAGAAACCTAAATCGTGAGGTTTGGGAATCGCCGTCCGTTTTACGGCGGCGAGGATGTCAATCCACAATACCCTCGATCGAGCTTAGGGTAACATCTCGGGCTTATTGAACTTAACTAGCGATAGATTCGAGGATTTATTAGCCCCATCAAAACAAAAAAACCTGATTTTCGCCCGATTTTTCCCCATTTACCGCCCTAGTTCGACAAATAATTTCTCCCGCAGATAAGAATTATTCTCAATAGCTGTACAATAGGAAAAGACAACTTTACCAAGAATCGAGCAATGAACGATAAAATAACTCGGAGAGTCTTTCTAGGCGCGGGAACAGCCACCTTAGCGTTAGCAGTGGGTCAATTAGGGAAAATAAACGAAGTTTCCGCCCAAACTAAACAATTAAACCTCTATTCCTCCCGTCACTACAACACCGACCGACGATTGTATGACAACTTCACCCGACAAACGGGAATAAAAATTAACCTCGTGGAAGGGGAAGCGGATCCATTAATCGAACGGATTAAAAGCGAAGGCAGCAATAGTCCTGCTGATATACTCCTGACGGTAGATGCCGGGAGATTATGGCGGGCCGACCAACAGGGAATTTTTGCCCCGGTCAATTCCCGCATTCTCACCCAAAGAATTCCCGCTAATTTGCGTCACCCCAAAGGTCACTGGTTCGGGTTTAGTAAACGCTTGCGGGTAATCATGTATAACAAAGACAGAGTTAACCCCAGAGAAATCGATTCCTATGCAGATTTAACCAATCCCAAATGGAAAGGAAAAGTCGTCACCCGGTCATCCAGTAACATCTATAGTCAATCTTTTACCGCTTGGTTAATCGACATCCAAGGGGAAGCGGCCGCAGAAAAATGGTGTCGGGGATTAGTGGCTAATTTTGCCCGTTCACCCCAGGGTAATGATAAGGCACAAATCGAAGCTGTAGCCGCAGGAATTGCCGATTTAGCCCTAGCTAACACCTATTACTTAGCGGGGTATGCCGAAGAAAAAGACCCGGCTAAACGGGCAATTTATGACCAAGTAGGCGTAATTTTCCCCGACCAAGCAGGCCGCGGCACTCACGTTAATATTAGCGGTGGTGGTTTAATTAAAACTGCCCCCAATCGAGAATCGGCCATTAAATTTTTAGAATATCTTTCTAGCAATGAAGCACAGAACTTTTTTGCTAAGGGTAATCGAGAATATCCCGTCGTTCCAGGGGTTGCTTTAGACCCTTTCCTAGCAAAACTCGGACGCGGGAAAGAAGATACAGTTAGCGTGGCTAATTATGGTCCTAATTTAGCCAAAGCGGTACAGGTAATGAATCGCGCTGGTTGGAAATAAGTTATCAGTTATCAGTTATCAGTTATCAGTGGGAAGTGGGGAGCTTTTTTCAGTGATCAGAACGTAGGTTGGGTTGAAGCATGAAACCCAACGCCCGATTATGTTACGCTACCGCTAACCCATCCTACAAATAATTGTGCCTCCCTACTTAATTGGTTAAGCTAAAAGCTTTGATGTACTTAGTTTATAACCTTCTTTTTAGGTAGGAGAATTGCCAGATTCTTTTTTTTGCCTTTTGCCTTTTGCCTTTTGCCTTTAGAAGCTGATTACCGATTACTGTTCACTGATAATTGCTATGTTAAGGCAAATAAAACCGAGAGATTATTAGCTGGCATAGGAATTACTTCTAACAATTGTAAACCTCGATCGCTCGCTGCTTGCACCACATCTTCTAAATTCCTAACTCCCCAAGTAGAGTTTTGAGAACGGAGAGAAAAATCAAAGCTTTCATTACTAGGAGAAGTATGTTTTCCCTGTCGTTTATAGGGACCATAAAGATAGAGAATTCCCCCCGGACTGAGAATGCGACTCGCTCCTGCCATTAACGCTAAACAAGCGGACCAAGGGGCGATATGAATCATGTTAATATTAACAATCGCATTAATAACGATATTTTCCGTCTCTACCGCCCAAACTGACTGATGAACATCGATAAATAGGGGGCGATCGAGATTAGAACTAGGACAATAATCGCACCAACTGCGAATACTATCTAGAGCCAGAGGGTTACAATCCGAGGGAATCCAACGACAAGGAGCAAGACGAGGAGCAAAAAAAACAGCGTGTTCACCCGTGCCGCTAGATATTTCTAGGATATTCCCAGTCTTCGGTAAAAATTGGCTGAGAACTTCTAAAATCGGCTGACGATTGCGTTCTGTTGCCGGAGCATATTGACGTAAATCAGACATAACTAGGGTTGGCTGAAAAAGTTGGTTGGTGGGGTTAGGAGTCGGTCGTCAGGCGTCGGTCGTCAGGCGTCAGTCCTGATGAAAAAATTTTCACCACCACAGATGAAAGAGGTTTCCTTCCCTACACCCCACACCCCACACCCTACACCCTCTTTCCAGTCAGGAGGATTATTTTTATTTATTCTCCCTTCTCCCCATCCTACTCTGCAATAATTACTGGCAGCCAGAAATACGTTGGTTTCATATCATACTTTGTGC
>NZ_JASJFF010000662.1:0-7462 GCF_030065435.1 Microcystis sp. M53603_WE2 | reverse complement strand
TAGTTAGGGCAACTAAACCGGCAAAACCAGCGACAAGGGAAATTTTGTTAAACACAATTACCTCAAGCAAAAAGTTAGTAAATTACCTAGAGACGTTCTAGATTATAACTTAGTTCCCAATTTTGTCTATATTGCGAAATATTTGTTTAATAATTTCTCGATCGAGGTGTTGAGGGTTGGGGGTTGGGTTTTTAGGGTGTTAGGGTGTTGGGGTGTTAGGGTGTTAGGGTGTTAGGGTTTTAGTTGAAATTCCCCCATTCCCCTACCCCCCCACCTCCTAATTCATAATTCATAATTCCCACCTCCCCACTTCCCCATTACCCTCATTACCCTATCCCCTAAAAACTCGATTAAGCTGGGTTTTAAGATCGATCGATATTGCTGAATAATTCAGGATCGAGGATGGGTAGTTCGATATCTGTTTCTGCTGGGGGAGAGGGTAACTGGAAACGATTTAAGGTTTGTTGAATGCGATCGAAAATGGTGATTTTTTGCTCGCTATTGTTCTGGGGTTCGGGAATAGGTTCCACTTCTACCGGAGGCTAAATACTAGAGGCCGGTTCGTTAATCTCCTTTGTCTCCGGTATGGTGGTTAAGGGAGATTCGATCGCTTCAGGGGTTTCCTCTACCTTTTCGATTGTTTCTGTCTCTACTGGTTTTTCTTCCACTATTGGGGTTTCTGGCTCAATAACAGGAGTTTCTTCCACTATAGGGGTTTCTGGCTCAATAACAGGAGTTTCTTCCACTATAGGGGTTTCTGGCTCAATAACAGGAGTTTCCTCCTCAATAACAGGGATTTCCTGAACTATAGGGGTTTCTGGCTCAATAACGGGGGTTTCTTCCACTATAGGGGTTTCTGGCTCAATAACGGGGGTTTCTTCCACTATTGGGCTTTCTGGCTCAATAACGGGAGTTTTTTCCTGTAGACTGGGAATGGTTTTATAGTTGGGATCAACAATGCTACGGGCAATTGTAGGGGATAAATCGCCGCGGACTAATTGACTAAGGCCGTCTCGGTAAGAGGGATCAAAGCTAATCACGCGCACGCTGGTATTAAACTCGTTTTCGATTTTATTTCCCTTACCATCGATGAATTCTAATTGTACCCAGTTATTGCCCTTGGCAAAACCCTTGAGATAGATCGGTTCCCAAGTATCAAGCAGAAAACTTTCACCGTTGACAGTGACACGAATGCGCCAATTTTGAAGACTATTATCCTCGTTGGCAGTATTGGGCAGACGTAGAGGAGCATTACTCAGATAAAAATCGAGCAGGATCGGTTCTGCGCCGTAGATTCCTTGCGGACTACTGTAGGTTAACAGGGGTAAGTTGTTATCAGGGGCATTTTTGCCTGTTTTTGTCAGAATATGAAAGGTTGTTTCAGCGAAGGCCCCATCATTTTTAAAACTTTCCTGCCAAGGCCGCATGGACAAGACGCGGAGGGTGTGAGTACCGGGGGCAAGATTTTCTAGGATAATCGGTTGCTTGAGGTCGTAGATAGCCGCTGCTGGTTCATTATCGACAATTAGGCTCAAGTGGGGTCCTAATTTCAGGGTATCGTCTTGGAAAATTGGCAGATCTGACACTTGTAGTTTAACTGTCACCTGAGGGTCATCGAAAACTTGTTCGGCCAGAGGACTGAGAATCGTTACTTGGGGAGCGTAACGATCTAAACTGGGTCGCAGTTCCTGAATTAGGGCCGGGGGGGCAACCTCAGAAATGCGGCCTTGGACGACGGGAAGATGAAGGGTTTCGGAAGTGGGGAGATTGGTAGCCGTCAGGCGATCGCCACAGGCGGTTAACAGAATGGTCAGTAAACCGATCACAAGACATATACGAAGGGTTTTGACTGGGATTAATTTATGTAGTAGGGATAGCACGTTCCTCCTAGAGCCAAGGCCAAAATCTATACAAACCATTGATTTTTGCTAGAGTCATTGAATGCTCTGGTGTCAGCAAAAGCGCGAGAAGATGAGGTTATGGCCTCAATTTTACAGAATTGTTTGATTGTTTTTTGAGAATCTATCTATTGAATTTTCTATATGGTCTGGTGAGGGAGAAAAAGGTGAAATCGGCTTCTGGGGCGACAATTAATAAACTTTTGTAAAGAAAAATTACCGGTCTGACCCTGACTAAGACCGTCCATAGCAGAAAATGTCTCTCCTATCAAGGATTGAGAGAATTTTAATTATTGTTAAGCACAACGAACAGAGGAGAGAACAAAGACTTATCATCTACTATTGATGCTTTCGACTGGAATCTCACCCAAGAGGAAAGTCAAGCGACATTAACAAAAGGTGGGTCAGATTTCAACTTGCCTTTTTTAGGTTAAAAAATCTATCCTCAAATAAAACGCTAAGTCTATTGTCGAGAGAGGAGAATCCTCATGGCACTCCCCCCCAAAGCGGTAGCTAAAGTGATTGTAGATAAAGACCCAGTACCTACTTCCTTTGAGAAGTGGGGTCAGCCGGGGCATTTTGATCGCACTTTAGCCAAAGGACCCAAAACCACCACCTGGATTTGGAACCTACACGCCAACGTCCACGATTTTGATAGTCAAACCAGCGATCTGGAAGATATTTCCAGGAAAATCTTCAGCGCCCACTTCGGACATCTCGCCGTTGTCTTCGTTTGGCTGAGTGGAATGTACTTCCACGGCGCGAAATTTTCTAACTATGAAGCTTGGTTAACCAACCCGCTCGCCATCAAACCCAGCGCCCAAGTGGTCTGGCCGATCGTCGGTCAAGGCATCCTCAACGGCGATGTGGGCGGTGGTTTCCACGGTATTCAGATCACCTCTGGTCTGTTCTACCTCTGGCGCGCCTCCGGGTTCACCAACAGCTATCAGCTATACTGCACCGCTATCGGTGGTTTAGTTATGGCGGGCCTGATGCTGTTTGCCGGTTGGTTCCATTACCACAAAAGCGCACCGAAACTGGAATGGTTCCAAAACGTGGAATCGATGATGAACCACCACTTGGCGGGTTTACTCGGCTTAGGTTCCCTAGGTTGGGCCGGTCATCAGATTCACGTTTCTTTACCGGTGAACAAACTCCTCGATGCGGGAGTCGCTCCCCAAGACATCCCCTTGCCCCACGAGTTCATTCTCGAACCGAGCAAGATGGCGGACTTATATCCCAGTTTCGCCCAGGGTTTGACCCCCTTCTTTACCCTTAACTGGGGTGCTTACTCGGATTTCCTCACCTTCAAAGGTGGCTTGAACCCCGTGACTGGTGGTCTCTGGCTTTCCGATACCGCTCACCATCACTTGGCGATCGCTGTATTATTCATCATTGCCGGTCATATGTACCGTACCAACTGGGGTATCGGTCACAGCATGAAGGAAATCCTCGAAAACCACAAAGGTCCCTTCACCGGTCAAGGTCACAAAGGACTGTACGAAATCCTGACCACCTCTTGGCACGCCCAGTTAGCGATTAACCTGGCTCTCTTAGGTTCGCTAACCATCATCGTGGCCCACCATATGTACGCCATGCCGCCTTATCCCTATCAGGCGACTGACTACGCCACCCAACTATCCTTGTTCACTCACCACACTTGGATCGGTGGCTTCTTAATCGTCGGTGCGGGAGCGCACGGAGCGATCTTCATGGTGCGGGACTACGATCCAGCCAAAAACGTGGATAACCTGCTCGATCGGATGATCCGTCATCGCGACGCAATTATCTCCCACCTGAACTGGGTATGTATTTTCCTTGGCTTCCATAGCTTCGGTTTATACATTCACAACGACACCATGCGGGCTTTTGGTCGTCCCCAAGATATGTTCTCGGATACGGGAATTCAACTACAACCCATCTTTGCCCAATGGGTACAAAGTCTCCACACCCTAGCCCCCGGCAACACCGCTCCTAACGCTCTCACTACCGCTAGTTATGCTTTCGGTGGCGACGTAGTAGCAGTGGGTGGCAAAGTGGCCATGATGCCGATCACCCTCGGTACTGCCGATTTCCTCGTGCATCACATCCACGCCTTCACCATCCATGTCACCGTGTTGATTCTCCTCAAAGGGGTTCTCTACGCTCGCGGTTCCCGTCTGATTCCCGATAAAGCGAATCTCGGTTTCCGTTTCCCCTGCGATGGTCCCGGTCGCGGCGGTACCTGCCAAGTTTCCGGTTGGGATCACGTTTTCCTCGGCCTGTTCTGGATGTACAACTCCATCTCGGTCGTAATCTTCCACTTTAGCTGGAAAATGCAGTCCGATGTCTGGGGAACCGTCGCCCCCGATGGCACTGTCACCCACGTTACCCTCGGTAACTTCGCCCAAAGTGCCATCACCATCAACGGTTGGTTACGGGATTTCCTCTGGGCGCAAGCAGCGCAAGTCATTAATTCCTATGGCTCTGCCCTGTCTGCCTACGGAATCATGTTCCTAGCCGGTCACTTCGTCTTCGCGTTTAGCTTGATGTTCCTGTTCAGTGGTCGCGGCTACTGGCAAGAATTAATCGAGTCGATCGTCTGGGCGCACAACAAGTTAAGAGTTGCCCCCGCTATCCAACCTCGCGCCCTGAGCATCATTCAAGGTCGTGCCGTTGGTGTGGCTCACTACCTCTTAGGCGGTATTGTCACCACTTGGGCATTCTTCTTGGCCAGAAGTCTCTCGATTGGCTAAACTTGCCTATAAGGGCTTGCCAGTCCCCCGGGGATTGGCAAGACTAGGCAGAACCAGCGTCGATTGACCGATACCTCTGTAAGCGTTTCCTATTACAGTGGGTGAATTGAAAAAAGGAAATAACCAGCACTCGTGTAAGAGCCTCAGTTATTTAGAGAGGAGAATTTCCTAAACAGCTATGGCAACTAAATTCCCTAAATTTAGCCAAGATCTAGCCCAAGATCCGACTACCCGTCGGATTTGGTACGGGATCGCCACAGCCCACGATTTTGAAAGTCATGATGGCATGACGGAAGAGAATCTCTACCAAAAGATTTTCGCGTCGCACTTCGGCCACATTGCAATCATTTTCCTGTGGACTTCCGGTACTATATTCCACGTCGCTTGGCAAGGTAACTTCGAGCAGTGGATCAAAGATCCCTTAAACATCCGTCCCATCGCCCATGCGATTTGGGATCCCCAGTTCGGTAAAGGCGCTGTAGATGCCTTCACCCAAGCTGGCGCTTCTAATCCGGTTAACATCGCCTATTCCGGGGTTTACCACTGGTTCTACACCATCGGTATGACCTCCAACCAAGACCTATACCAAGGTGCGGTGTTCCTGCTGATTCTCTCGGCGATTTTCCTCTTTGCTGGCTGGTTACACTTACAACCTAAGTTCCGTCCTAGCCTCGCTTGGTTCAAAAACGCTGAATCTCGCCTGAACCACCACCTCGCCGCTCTGTTCGGTGTTAGCTCTCTGGCTTGGACCGGACACCTCGTTCACGTTGCTATCCCCGAATCCCGCGGTCAGCACGTTGGTTGGGACAACTTCCTCTCCACTCCCCCCCACCCGGCGGGTTTACTACCCTTCTTCACCGGTGACTGGGGTGTGTATGCGGAAAACCCCGATACTGCTAACCACATTTTCGGTACTGCCCAAGGCGCGGGAACTGCGATTCTCACCTTCTTAGGTGGTTTCCATCCCCAAACCGAGTCCCTCTGGTTAACCGATATGGCTCACCACCACTTGGCGATCGCTGTGATCTTCATTGTGGCTGGTCATATGTACCGCACCAACTGGGGCATCGGTCACAGCATCAAGGACATCCTTAATGCACACAGACCCCCCAGTGGTAAGTTAGGAGCCGGTCACAAAAATCTTTATGACACGGTTAACAACTCTCTCCACTTCCAACTCGGTTTGGCTCTCGCTTCTTTAGGCGTGATCACCTCTCTGGTGGCGCAGCATATGTACGCGCTACCCCCTTATGCCTTTATCGCTAAGGACTACACTACCCAAGCGGCTCTTTATACGCACCACCAATACATCGCTGGTTTCCTAGCGGTGGGTGCTTTCGCCCACGGTGCTATCTTCTTCGTGCGTGACTATGATCCCGAAGCGAACAAAGATAACGTGCTGGCGCGGATGCTGGAGCATAAAGAAGCGATCATCTCTCACCTAAGCTGGGTTTCCCTTTTCTTAGGTTTCCACACCCTCGGCCTCTACGTTCATAACGATGTGGTCGTCGCTTTCGGTACTCCCGAAAAACAAATCCTGATCGAACCTGTGTTCGCTCAATTCGTGCAAGCAGCTTCGGGTAAAACCCTGTACGGCATGAACGTACTGTTGTCTAACCCCGATAGTATCGCTTACACCGCCTATCCCAACTACGGTGATGTTTGGTTACCCGGTTGGCTAGACGCAATCAATAGCGGCACTAACTCCTTATTCTTAACCATCGGTCCTGGCGACTTCCTCGTTCACCATGCGATCGCTCTTGGTTTACACACCACCGTTCTAATCCTGGTTAAAGGTGCTTTAGACGCTCGTGGTTCCAAATTAATGCCCGATAAAAAAGACTTCGGGTATTCCTTCCCTTGCGACGGTCCCGGCCGTGGCGGTACTTGCGACATCTCTGCTTGGGATTCCTTCTACTTAGCCATGTTCTGGATGTTGAACACCCTGGGTTGGTTAACCTTCTACTGGCACTGGAAACACCTCGGTGTCTGGTCGGGTAACGTGGCTCAGTTTAACGAAAACTCCACCTACCTGATGGGCTGGTTCCGCGATTACCTCTGGGCTAACTCGGCTCAGTTAATCAACGGTTACAATCCCTACGGTGTTAATAACCTTTCTGTCTGGGCCTGGATGTTCCTCTTTGGACACCTCGTTTGGGCAACCGGTTTCATGTTCCTGATCTCTTGGCGTGGTTACTGGCAAGAGTTGATCGAAACTATCGTTTGGGCCCACGAACGCACTCCTCTGGCGAACCTCGTTCGTTGGAAAGATAAACCCGTGGCTCTCTCGATCGTTCAGGCTCGTTTGGTTGGTTTAGCTCACTTCACCGTTGGCTATATCTTCACCTACGCCGCCTTCTTGATCGCTTCCACTGCCGGCAAGTTCGGCTAAACCTTGAATTAGGTGACTAAAAAACCCCCCGCCCATTGGTGGGGGGTTTTGTTTATGATCGATAATAAAAGCGCGGCTCAATCTCAAAAATCTATGCAGGTGGAAGAATTCGGCAATTCTCATTTTGAAACGATTTTGCGTTGTTTCAGCGATCTAGAGACTCGTTAAGAATTATTAACCCCTCTAGGTGCAAGGGTTTTAATGTCATGAAACCTTAAAATGAGAATTGCTGGGAAGAATTAAAACAACTTTATGATCAGGACTTTGTTTTGTGGATTGAGCGAACCACCGAACAAATTCGACGCGGGGAGATGAAAAATTTAGATTGGGAACATCTTTGGCTCTTCGTTACTCTTTATGCTAAATCAACATACAAGATGCCAAGACAACATACTTCTAACCCAAAAATTCCGAAAGTTTCTCAAGCCATAGGCTCT
>NZ_JASJFF010000286.1:0-1270 GCF_030065435.1 Microcystis sp. M53603_WE2 | reverse complement strand
TGACAGTTTACTGGTTAAATGGTAGTAATGGTCAACAACAATTAAGCCAATGGCGAGATAAATTAGCAGCACAACAGGGGATGGTTTGTACCATCAATAACGTGCAGTTATTCGATACTCAAGAAAATATACCCAACCCATCAAAACCATGATTAAATTAGCAGTTTTGCCTCAGTCTATCCTCCTGGGTATCAGTTTACTATTAAATAATTCTCTGCCCTTACTTGCCCAATCTACACCCCTGAGCGTGGATAATTTAAGAAACACCGTCTATAACATTCCTAATCGGGGTTCCGTAATTGTCAGCGATGGTATTTTTCAATCCAATGAGGGACAGATTTTAGGAGTGCAAGTCAGTCGAGAAGCTTTGATGGGGGACTATAATAATGATCAAAGGAATGATGGTATTGTCGTGTTAAGAGTGATTACCAGAGATCAACAGCAATTACATTATTTAGCCCTAGTGATCGATAATAACGGTACTGCCACTAACACCGATACTGTCCTGTTAGCCGATCGAGTAATTGTCGATAATCTGAGTGCCAAAGATGGTATGATCACCGTCAACATGAGAAGATTTCTCCCTCGGGATCCTTCCTGTTGTCCGTCGGGAGTTATCACCCAACAATTTGCGATTAATCCTAGTATTAATCAATTGACTTTACTGAGTACCAACGAAAGTCAACCCACCACCCCAAATGTGCAGTTAGTACCCGCTTCTCCCCTGAGAATTAATAATAGTAATCTCCCCTTTCAACCTCCCGCTGGGGCCATCCAAATCCGCTTTTAACCTTGTTTTTGGTGCGTTACGCTATGCTAACGCACCCTACTGGATTGTTTGAGAAAAAATGACCTACAAATATCCCATCCAACGCTGGTATATTGCCGCGGCTAATCCCGAAAAAATCGAGGGGTTAGCGCGAGAAATGGGACTATCATCGTTATTAGCAACTATCTTAATTAATCGCGGTATTGATACCCCCGAATTAGCTAAAACTTATATAGATCCTGAAGCGGATACCTTACCCTCTCCCCTGGGGGAATTTCCCGACTTAGAAAAAAGTGTCAATTTATTAGTAAAAGCGATCGCTAGGGGCGATAAAATTGCTATCTGTGGGGACTACGATGCCGATGGCATGACCAGTACATCTTTACTGTTAAGAGCCTTGAGACATCTCGGTGCTAGGGTAAATCATGCCATACCCAGTCGCATGAAAGAGGGATACGGAATTAATCAGCGCATTGTCGAAGAATTTGCCGAGTCGGGAGT
>NZ_JASJFF010000204.1:0-1829 GCF_030065435.1 Microcystis sp. M53603_WE2 | reverse complement strand
GCCAGATGCCAATTTTTGAGTAGCTCATGTTGATGAAGAGCAGCCCATTCTATGACTAAACCCAGAATTCTAGGAGATAATTTACCTTCTAAAATAGCCAAATTTTCGATATCAATAAGGGCTTTTTGCTGATTGTAGCGAACATGAAAATGAGGGGGCGGATGCTCATTATGATACATCGTAATAATGATCCCTAAAAAACGACTAATTTCTGGCATAATTGTAGCTAAGCAGACGCTAGGGAATTATTTTAAAATTTCCTCTCAGATGAATACCTTTATCCTGGGGCAATTTGTAAAGCAGGTTGAGGGGAACGGCGCACTAATCGCTCAGAATATTGAGATTGAACTCGATATAAATATTCAGAGAGAATTTGGGGATTATCCTGACAATCTTTTTCGATTTGATACCGAATTTGACGAAGCTCTTCAAGGATAGGGTCTAACATTATACTTCTCCTACATTAATTCTTCAGGAGTACAAATACTCGGTGTCCGATCACAGGTAAGCTGTTGATGGGCAGCAACCACTAAATCACGGCGTGGTCTTGCCGTTAAATAGCTAATGACGCTAGTTTCCAGATAAAGGCTGAGTTGAGAGCCTTGATTCATAATATATTGCCGACGTAAATTAAAACACCCTGAAAACTTTGTCCAGTAAGGATACTAAGGATACTATTGTACAATGATGAACCAAACCATAGTGATCAAAATCGGTACTTCCAGTTTGACCGATAATGAAACCGGCCAATTATCCCTCTCCACGATCGCCGCTTTAGTGGAAGTCCTCACCCGGTTGCGCGCTGCCGGTCATCGGGTGGTATTAGTATCTTCCGGGGCCGTGGGGGTGGGCTGCCGTCGTCTGGGAATACAGGAAAGACCGAAAAAAATCGCCCTCAAACAAGCGATCGCCGCCGTCGGCCAAGGTCGTCTGATGCGGATCTATGATGACCTCTTTACCAGTCTTGGTCAACCGATCGCCCAAATTTTGCTGACCCGGCCTGAATTGATGGAACGCACCTGTTATGTCAACGCCTATAATACTTTTCAGGCTTTGTTTGAATTAGGGGTGATTGCCATTGTCAACGAAAATGATACGGTGGCGATCGATGAGTTAAAATTCGGCGATAATGACACTTTATCAGCCCTTGTAGCCAGTTTAATCGAGGCTGACTGGTTATTTATCCTCACCGATGTGGATCGCCTCTACAGTGCCGATCCGCGGCTATTTCCCGAAGCGGCGGCTATTGCCCGAGTTAGTCCCGCGGAATTAGCGCAACTATCGATCGATGCCGGTAGTAGTGGCAGTCAGTGGGGGACCGGGGGTATGGCGACTAAATTGGCGGCGGCCCGGATTGCCACCAGCGCCGGGGTAGAAATGGCGATTACTAGGGGACGGCAGCCTGGTAATATCTTAAAAATTATGGCAGGAGAGGCGATTGGAACCCGTTTTGAGGCCCAAAAACGCAGTGATAACGCCCGCAAACGCTGGATCGCCTACGGACTACTGCCCATGGGTAAAATCTATCTCGATACCGGGGCAATTCGAGCCATTTGTCAGGGGGGAAAATCTCTCCTTGCGGCCGGGATTACCAAAGTGGCAGGGGAATTTAGCGCCTCCGAATCGGTGCAATTGTGCGATCAAGAAGGCCGGGAAGTGGCCCGGGGAATTGTTAATTATAGTAGTGAGGAGGTCGATCGAGTTAAAGGTCAACATTCCGAGCGTATTGCCAGTTTATTGGGTTATATGGCCGCAGAAACCATTATTCATCGGGATAATCTCGTCATTTTGAGTGCCTCGTCCACCACCTCGACTAATAAGGGATAATT
>NZ_JASJFF010001326.1:0-3987 GCF_030065435.1 Microcystis sp. M53603_WE2 | reverse complement strand
TTTTGCTAATAAACATAGCAAAATTATAGATGATTTCCTGACCTAAGATCACATTTTATTCTTTTTTCCACTTCAATCTAAGAATTGAGAAAAAAGCAAAACCTTATATTATACCATAAAAAAATTATGCAAGAGGTCTATAGGTATCTTCAATACTATATTCAATGGTTTGTAGTTCTCTTTTGGGAAAAAACTGATGCTTACCACCCACAATAACGTAAGCGCGTTGATTTCCGTTTAAATAATCCTTGAAATTGTCTGAATCTACGGGTTTATGAGTCTTAGCATCAAAGCCATACCAGCGCAAAATGTGGTTGCGAGTGCGCCGGATCAAGATATTAGATAACAAGTCAGGTAACTGTTTTTCCCCTTTCTCTACTAATCTAAAATACTCTTTTAGATCGGGCGGATCTATGGGTAAATCTGTCTTATCATCTTGATGAAAGAGCCTAATCTGATGGTAAATATCCCAAGCACTTTTATTGCGAGGAGTTGCTGTTAAAAAACAGCATTGTCTCCCGGCTGCTAAAAAGGCTTCGACGATTTTATATCTTTGGGTTGCGGCATTCCGCAGGTTATGACTTTCATCAATTAAGATAAAATCTCGATCTTTGTATTTAAAATCTTCTAATAAAACTCTGATGCCACTGGTTTCATCTTCCCGCAGCAATCCCATCGATAAAACGCGGGCGTTAAGTTGATAAATTTCGTTGTAGCGTTCCCACATTTCCACCAGTGGCGCTGGACAAATAATTAAGGGGCGGGCTTTTTCCACTTGTTCAAAGCGTTTGACAATGGCAGCACCAATAAAGCTTTTTCCTAGTCCTACCACATCGGAAACGAAACAACCTCCATACTCGCGGATGAGTTTAACAGCTTGGTTAACTGCTACTTTTTGAAAGTCTGCTAGTTTCTCGGTAATTTCGTTATCTATCATCATTTCACTGGCAGTTTCTTCTGTCAATCGATCGCGCACGAGCATATAGAGAGTTTTCATATAGATGTCGTAGGGACGTACTGGCATCATCGCCCAAGACTGTTGTAAAGACTGCATCAGTGTTTCATCAAATTCTGTTGCTTCCTGCCAAAGTTGATTGAACCATTCTGTTAAACTGGCATGATTTTCATTACCGTGAACGATAACATTAAGTTCGGTATTGTGGGAAATTCCTGATAAAGTAAGGTTAGAAGAACCAACGATAGCAAGGCCTTTTTCTTGACGTTCCAAAGGTTGTCCCTGCTGGTTATAAATTGTCCCGTAGTCGAAGATATAGGCTTTAGCGTGGAGTCGCCCTTTAGTATAAACTCGCACCTGAAGGCGTTTTTCTTCAATCATTTGAACCAGATTTTTTACTAAGGTTTCTGCTTCATCTGTTTGGTCCATCAGTTCGACGCTGGAACGAATATTGTCGGCGGTTTCTGTTGCCATCTGCTTGCGTTCTGTCCGTTTGGGGTATTCTTGTGCTTCCAGATGGTTTTTAATTAATTCTAAGCGGCGGTAGCCTTCTGCTAATTGTTCGATGGTTTCCCGGTTGCTGGTGTTGCCAATTAGGAGGCGCATTTGTGGGATGGTGGCGAGACGAGTTGCGATCGCAGTAAAGCCGGAGAGGAAAAAGTAACCGACGGCAAAATGAGCGGCTTCTGAAGAGTGGAGAATTTGGTTGATGTTATCGACTAATTTTTGCTGGCGATTGTCGATGATGTCGTGGGTAGGCATAGTTCGATTTTTTAATTTTAGGGCTGTAACCAGTTTTCTATTACTAGATTAGAAATATTTTCAAAATGACGAGTATTATCGGTTACTAAAATATCCTGCCGAGAACGAGCAACGCTTGCGATTAAAGCATCTAACTGTCCTGTTGGTTTGCCAATTTTTCTAAGTTCAGATTGAATTTTGCCAAATTCGATTGCAGCTTGTTGATCAAAAGCTATTATCGGTAACTGGTTGGCAAATCTAGTTAATGTATCTAAGTTACGTTCTAGCTGAGTTGAGCAATAAACTCCTTTATATAGCTCCCCTAAGACTAAAGTGGACAGGTAAGATTCCTGATACTTAAGTCTAAAATGTGAAACGACCGTCAGATTCCCTTTGAGAATGGCAATACGGATGTTAGTATCCAGTAAATACATGAATTTTCGGCTTAATCATCGAATTTAATTTCCACACCTAGATCGGCATGGCGTTCTTGGTCAATTTCAGAAAAAATATCATCGAGTTCTGGTTGATTTTTCCATACTCCAATAAGAGTTTCTAATTCTTCCCACAATAATTTTTTTTGAATTAAATTATCGGGGATTTCCAGAGAAATTTTTACGCCATTAGGAAGAGATAAATCCTCTAATAGCTCGATAGTATTGCCTTTGATAATTCCTTGTATTTTCATGGTAGTTTAGGATAAAGCTTGCTCAACTAAGACGGCAGTTTCACGATCTAGAATAGAGAGAGTTTCTTGAATTAATTCTATTGGTAATTCTAATGTTTTATAATTTGTTTTTCCATTTTATTTGTACTCCTAATTAATGGCATATTCTGTGAATTTTCGTTTAAATGGAGAGTGAAATCCGATGACAATATCTGTTTTAGGAATTCCTAGTTCAACTAACTTTTCAGCCACCGAAATTTCTGTGTTGTTCTGTTGAATATAAACTTTGTTGTTAATAATATCTAAATGTAAAAGACATCCATAAATCCAATGATTATTATGCCAACCAACTTGTACTAATAAATAATGTTTTCTCAGATCGTCAAAGATTATTTCTAGGGAAATTTCACTAGACTGCTGAATTTTAGCTTGTTCTTCAATTAGGGATTTAACTAATTCACTGTAGTTGATTGCCATTCTACGATCTCCTCTATTTCAGGGTTATAGACAATAATTTTGATTTGATAATGTTCTAGAATTCTTTGAACAAAACGGCTATGACAAAACACTTCATAAGTATCATTAGGGATGGCTAAGTATAGGGTTCTATCAGGTTCAATTTCCGAAAGAGCAAAACGGTAGTTAAGATATTGTCCAGAGGCTAAATGTAGTTCTGTAACAATTGAATCTCTTAAGAAACTTTTGATTTCAATGGCAACTTTTTCTCGTTCTTTTTGTGCTGCAATAACTTTTTCTGCTCCTAAGTCCACATAAAAGTTAACATCTTCAAACTCTAGGGTAAAAGGATCATGGGTAATCGTCCAACCTGCTTTTATGAGTGCATTTCGGACAGCATGGTGAAAGGTATCTTTAGCTGGCATATCCTGATTTTAGCAGGTTTTCCTAATTTTAGCATCTTGTAACAATCTTAAGGTTCACAGTCTAGGAAATCCTTCTTGTTATTTCTCCTCTTCTGTGATGATTTCAGATACCCGACTTCTTTAAGAAGTTGACTTCATTTTCCATTGTAGCTTAAAGCCGTCCTAAAAGGACGGGGTTTTAAACCCAAATTTTCGATAAGATAAGTGTAGGTTAAAATTAAGGGTATGAGGGTTCGTGAGGTTATCTGTCGCCTAATTGATGATAGTTGGTTGCAAGTTTCGCAAAAAGGAAGCCATCGTCAGTTTAAACACCCTGTCAAGCTGAGTAAAGTTACCGTTCCTTGTAAACTGTCAGATGATATACCTATCGGAACTTACAAAAACATTCTACGGCAAGCTGAATTGGAGGGTTGAATGACTGAATTGAATAGTATGGTTGTGGTTAAGGATAACGCTATTGAAATAGAGCGTCAAGAAGAGTTAAAAGACTTCCTCCAAGAACAAGAACAACAGGTTCTTGAGCAATTCAAACCGGGTACATTCGGATGTCATGAGTTACTTGACAGAACAGCGATGGTTAGTGATTCCTTGGAGCGTTTTATTGGGCTCTTCGTTACTTGTTATGGTTCGATAGGGGGGCATAAATCGACTAAATCCTTATCTGGCAAGAGACTTAATTGATTAGTTCGCTCTAGATAAAAACAATTGACAAAAATCGCTAAATGCCTTTCTCTATAAGGGTT
>NZ_JASJFF010000361.1:0-1690 GCF_030065435.1 Microcystis sp. M53603_WE2 | reverse complement strand
TTTGAATTGTTCATCTGATAAGTTTTGATAATCCATAATTTTGCTAATAAACATAGCAAAATTATAGATGATTTCCTGACCTAAGATCACATTTTATTCTTTTTTCCACTTCAATCTAAGAATTGAGAAAAAAGCAAAACCCTCCACTATACCATAAAAAAATTATGCAAGAGGTCTTATGAATTATAAATTGTGAATTATAGATTACAGGTTATAGTTTATCAGTTCTGAATTGGGAAGTGAGAATTGTAAATTTAATTAAATTATCGAGCGGCAAAGGTTGGTTTTGGCTGTGATCGGTAATCGGTAAACTGACAACTAATAGCCGTTGACATCCTCACCGCCGGGGCCGGACGGTGATTCCCTACAGATCGAACAAACTTAATTGAACGATCTTCGGATGGGTTGACGCTTCACGGGACGATGCTTCTTGCGTCTATAACGGTTCTCTCACCGTATTTAGTATTAACCCGCCGGGCGCGGTCGGTTGCCATTGCTTCGATTAGTTGCATAATAGAGATATCCTTTTTTGGATGATAGGCGATCGCTTTTCTGATTGGTAGTCGGTAGCGGTCGCTTTTGGTTTATATCTTTAGTATATTTCTAGTCTCTTACTAAGTCAACTACCTATTAATTAGTATTTTACAGGTATTTTACTAATCCTCATTAGTTTATCTAATAAGTCTTGTACTTAGTAGTTTACAGGGTTAGACTTAAAAGGTAATGTATTAGTATTAATCAATTAAAATCATGGCTACTGAGAATAGACCAGTATCCTGTTATCTCCCAAAAGATATAGAAGACAGCCTTACTAAGTATTGCACTCAAAACAATATCACTCGAAAAGATAAGGCCGGGAACATTCAACCGGCAATGGGAACCGCCATAGTAGAGATTCTCGAAACCTTTTTCGGAGATAGCCCTAGCAAGTTGCCCAACTTCGAGGAAAAGATCGACGCGGCGATCGAAGCCAAAATGAACGCGGCGATCGCATCGCTTCGGACTGAATTAGCTCCCCTATATGCGATCGCCCAGAGAGAAGATTAGAGCGGTCTCGCGTAGCGAGCGCTTTGCGTTCACCTAATGCACGCCCGTCAGTCATATTTGAAACAGATTAGCTAGGAGATTACCTCATGACAGCAGTTACCGAAAATGATCTAAAAAGGCTAGAAGATTTAATCGTTAGTAGTATGAGGGTGATCGAGTCCCGATTAACTAGCCTAGAAAATGGACAATCAGAAATCAAGTCAGATATAAAGTCCCTGAATGGAAAGACAGAAAATATCGACAAGCGACTCACCTCGATCGAAGCCCGTCTAGAAGCATGGAAACCCTCGATCGACAAAACGGCCGATCTTGCCGAAAAAGTAGGAGAACTGAAAAACTGGAAGCAGATCGGGGTAGTGGTAATCACCGCTTTTATCAGTTCGATCCTTAGCGGCATTACCGGCGGGGTGATCGGTTGGCTGATCCGTTCAGCGAAATTCAACCCCTAACACCTAAAACCTAACACCTAACCCTTTTATCCATGCCCTCGACTTTCTCAGTCAGCTTGGCTTGTCCTAAGCTTTTACGCATTTAAGTTACATTGACAGCATTACCCTTATTTTTAAGTTTTCTACTCCATTTAATAATCAATCCCCCTTCATTTAAAAGCTGATTGACTACTTTTTCCAGTTCTTCTTTATTT
>NZ_JASJFF010000693.1:0-1494 GCF_030065435.1 Microcystis sp. M53603_WE2 | reverse complement strand
TTACGCATTGAATTAGGAGAAATTCAGACGGTTTTAGAAACTCATCCCAACGTTGAACAAACTGTTGTGATTATGCGGGAAGATACCTTATATAATCAACGGTTAGTTGCTTATGTAATCAGAAAAGATACTTTATTAACTTCCCAGGATTTGCGTCGTTTCTTACAGCAGAAATTACCCGTTTACATGATCCCTTCTGCCTTTGTCATGTTGTCGGATTTTCCCTTAAATCCTAATGGGAAAATAGACGTTCATAAATTGCCTATACCGGATGAGACTTCTCTAGTTGAATCACCCTATTTAGCCCCCCGCAATTCAACGGAAACTATCTTAGTAAGCCTTTGGCAACAACTTCTACAAGCTGGCAAGATAGGGGTTAATGATAACTTCTTTGAGTTGGGTGGTCATTCCTTACAAGCTATGAATCTTATGGCTTTAATTTATGAAAAAATGGCCATAGAAATTCCTTTATCAATGATTTATGAAAAGCCAACAGTCGCCGAATTAAGCGATTATATTATCTATGCTCAGGAGATGAATATTCAACCGAAAGAACGTCCTTATGTGGTGTTTAATAAGGAGCAAGAAAAGGCCGTCTTTTTATTTCCCCCCGCCCTTGGTTTCGCTGCTGCTTATGCCAATTTAGCAGAGTATCTAACGAATTATGCTATTTATACTTTCCGGTATATTAGCGATGAATTAATGTTAAAAAAATACGCTGAATTAATTGAGGATTTGGCTCAGAATCAAGATATAAAATTAATGGGACATTCCGCCGGCGGATTTTTAGCGATGTTAATGGCTCAACAATTAGAAAGTCGAGGGAGAGTTGTTTCTGATGTCATTTTACTGGATACTTACAGAGGAGGACGTGAGGCTAAAAAAGCTGATATGTCAGAGATTCAAGAAGGGGTTGATGCTTTCTTATTAAATCCCAAACGTCAGGAATTAAGAGGTTACTTTTTAGAGAATCAAAAACTCCGCAATCGCACTTATCATCAAGTGTGGGAATACTTTAATTTTCTTTGGAATTCTGATTTAAAAAATGTACAAATTCAAGGGACTATTCATTTGATTCGTGCTGAGGGAAACTATGAAGCTCAAGATGATTGGACACAAGCAACAAAAGGAGAAAGAATCAATCATTATGCCACCGGTATTCATCGTGAAATGATTGATCCTCCTTATCTTCCCAAAAACGCTCTGATTATTAATAGTATTCTCAACCCAAAACAGTCGTAACCGTTGAGGGGGGGGGGACGAAATCGGGCAATCTGAGAGACATGGATGAGCAGTACCTAGGGTCTGCTGAAAAACTTTTTCGGCAAATCCTAATTAGGGCTTGCTGAATAAATCTAAAAACCTTGTTGGGTAAGACTTTTAGACTTTTTGTCAATCAAAAAGTACCGGATATGCGAGTGATCGGGGGGAAAATTCCTGGACTTTTTCCCTGAAAATTAGGTAATTGACCCCCTCAAAATCGGTAAAACCCTA
>NZ_JASJFF010000682.1:0-2570 GCF_030065435.1 Microcystis sp. M53603_WE2 | reverse complement strand
GGTTGCCAGAGCGAGTTAAGATAAAATGCCCGATTAACTGCCGAGTCTATCATATATGGTTGATGCTGCGACGTTCTCCTCCGACACCTCCGCGATCATTGATGCCTTTGAAACGCCTCTAGAGTTTAACTTTCAACTGCCAGATCCCGAAGATGAAACCATTCAAGATCACGACTTTCAGCGACAACTGGATTCTTTTTGGAAAGTCTGCGATCGCTTTGATTTGCAAACGGAAATCTGGCGGGGGCGAATTTTGCGAGCTATTCGCGACCGGGAGAAGCAAGGCGGTGATAGTCGGGGTACAGGCTTTTTAAACTGGTTAAAACAGCGAGAAATCACTAAAAGTCAAGCTTATGCTCTGATTCAATTGGCTAATAGTGCTGATACTCTCCTGGCGGAAGGACAACTGGATCCCGATAGTATCAATAATTTTAGTAAACGCGCCTTCGTAGAAACGGCCAAATCTGCCCCCGAAATTCAAAAATTAGTCAGTGATGCGGCCCGACAAGGGGAGAGAATTACCCGTCGGGAGGTGAAGCAATTGGCCGATGAATGGACAGCGATGAGTTCAGATTTACTACCCGATGAAGTGAAAGAAAAAGCCAGCGACGGCAGTTTACCGGCGCGTCATCTCGCCCCCCTAGTGAAAGAATTAGAAAAGTTACCCGATACTCATATCGACACTCTCCGTCAAGAAATCGCCGCTAATCCCGATGTGGACACGGTAAAATTAATCACCTCGGAAGCACGCAGCTTAGCCAAATATCTCGATGCGGCGGCCCAAGTGCAAACTCTCCGACGGGGTAATTTAGATATCGAAATGGCTCTAGAAGAAGCGTTGCGCGTCGATTGTCTAAATACGGCGGCGGATCTGGTTAAACAAGCCACACAATTAGAGCAGGCCGTAGCTAAACTTTATACTACTTGGAAACGTTTAGGTAGTTTGTCCGATCGCCTCTATGTGGATACGGGAGCAAGTAATCCCCATCTGCGATCGATGTTAACCTGTTTGGAAAGTTTAACCAGTGAAGTGATCGAAGTGGAACTGGATGAAGGTGGCCAGAAAATGGTACGTTTACGCATTATCAGCGATGGGGGAAGTTAGATGCTTTGTTGGTGGTTGGATGTTGGGTGTTGGGGTTTGAGGGTGTTGGGGTTTTAGGGTTTTAGGGTTTTAGTGGAAATTCCCCTATCCCCCCCATTACCCTATTCCCCTAACGGCTTGCTGCTATAATCTCTGAATATCCTCAACTTTTATGAAAACTTATTAACAGATACTTGACTTTATGCTAAAAATCAAGGAAAAAAAACAAATAATTAGCATCGGTTCCATAACTGCGGCGATCTTGCTCAGTTTAACCCTAATTCCTGCCGCTATAGCCAAGGATGTCCTTCTGAGAGTGGGCATTGTCCAACGTTTTGGCGATGAAGCCAAGGAAAAATTAACCCTGGGCAGTACCAATGGTGATCATCTCACCCTGCGGGTGCTGGGAGAAGATGGCCAATCCCAAACCCTGCAAACCAATCGCCTACAATTAGAAGTTATTCCCCGTCCCCTCGCTTCTCCCATCCTGCAAGAAAAAGTCATTTTGAGCGACCACGCCACCTTTGAAACCGCCGAAAATAGTGCCAAAAATTGGGCAAAAATGGGCATTAAAGTGGAAATTACCCAACCCGGACGCTGGCAGGTCTGGGCAAAGCGAGAAGTTTATGAAAATCCCCTAGTGCGACGTTGGTTGCTGACCAGTTTGCAAGCCAAAGGCCACAATCAACCCTATATTAATAGTGTTTTACTCAAAGAAAAGCCGCAAGTTTCTTTCCAGATCAACGGGGTGCGCTATTTTCCCAAAGAATTAGAAATCGAGAGCCAAAAAAACCTGATTCAAGTCACCCATAGCCCCGATCAGTTACGTTTGTACGGGGGAACTATGCGCCTACAGCCCAACGCCTACGGCACTTTTACCCTAGTTAATAACGTTCCCCTCGAAACCTACCTGCGCGGGGTTGTACCCCACGAAATCGGTCATGATGCCCCGGAAAGCGCCACCCAAGCGCAAACTATTATCGCCCGTACCTACGCCCTCCGCAATCTCCGCCGTTTTCAAGCCGATAATTACGAACTCTGTGCCGATACCCATTGTCAAGTTTATTATGGATTGACGGGAACTAATCCCCGGGCTGATCAAGCGATCGCGGCCACGCGAGGCCTGGTTTTAACCTACCAAAATGAGTTAGTGGATGCCCTTTATTCCTCTACCACCGGCGGAATAACTGCCCTCTTTAGTGATGTTTGGGATGGGGAGGAAAGACCTTATCTCCGGGCAGTGGTGGACTCCCCCAATCGAGTCTGGGATCTCTCGAAACAATCTCTCGCTAATGAGACAACTTTTCGCCAGTTTATTAATCTTAAAGATGGTTTTAATGAGACGGGCCGACGGGTTTTTCGCTGGCAAAAACAAGCTTCTTTAGCTGATTTGAGTCAAGACCTAGAAACCTATCTAAAACGCAGAAAACATCCCCTCGCCCATTTCCAGAAAATCCAATGGATGGAAGTGACTAAGCGCTCTCCT
>NZ_JASJFF010001263.1:0-10422 GCF_030065435.1 Microcystis sp. M53603_WE2 | reverse complement strand
TTTAATAATTAATTTATCTCGCACAGAATTAATTGCCCACTTTTCTAATTAAAAGCATAACTCAATCCTTTGATGATACTGGATTTTAAAATTGGCTGATTAACCAGAGCAGTCAATTTTCTGGGCAAATTCGGGGATATTGAGGATCGTTCTGGAACCAGCATCAGCTTTTTTTGCTAATTTGTGGCCAATTAGCGGCAATTTAGCTCTGATCACCTGAGAATAGCTTTTCTAAAGCTTCCTTCAAGGTTGGTTCCATGACAATTTTATTTTGATAAGCAACTGTTACTCTAGCGATTGTCGGGACACTATTTTGGTCTGCCACTAGATACAAAGGTTCTACATAAAGCAGCGATTGTTCAATGGGAATAATTAATAGATGTCCTTGCAAAACTTTAGAACCGTCCCGATTCCAAAGGGAAATCTGTTGAGAAATATCTGGATCTTGGTTAATTAAAGCCTCAATTTGATTCGGCCCGTACACTAACCTTTGTTTAGGAAATTGATAGAGTAATAACTTACCATACTCTCTATCATCTGAACGTGCTGCCAACCAAGCGATTAAATTTTGCCGACTAGAGGGAGTATAGGGATGGAGGAGAATAAATTCTTCTTTGTCGGAATCGGGCAGTTTCATGATTAAATAATAGGGTGATACAGCCTGGGGTTCCGTACCGTAAATTTCTAGGGGAATTTCCCATTGATCCTCCCGATTATAAAATACTTGCGGATCGGTCATGTGATAGGTTAATAATCTTTCCGCTTGGGTACTAAATAAATCTTCGGGATAACGGATATGACTGCGGATAGTTTTCGGCATTTCTGCTAAAGATTTAAAGAGATGAGGAAAGATTTTACTCCACGTCTGAATAATTGGATCATTTTCATCGGCAACATAGAAATTCACCGTTCCATGATAGGCATCCACTACCACTTTGACCGAATTGCGAATATAGTTAAATTTATCTTTCCCCGGGTCAGAATAGGGATAGCGATCGCTGATAGTATAAGCATCAATAATCCAATGTAATTTACTACTACTATCGCCCACATCTGCCGCTACTAAATAGGGGTTGCGATCATAACTTAAAAAAGGGGCAATAGTTTGCACACGATTTTGGACATCACGACGCATTAATAGGCGAGTTTCGGGAGTAAAATCTTGGCTAAATAACATTTGCCAATCCCGCAGATAAAGGGCAAATAGCCAACGTCTCCACCCCGTCCCCACTAGGATTCCTCCCTTACCATCGTAGGTATTATAGACATTTCCATCCCCACTAGGAAAATCCAATTCTTCTACGGTGGTGGGAGTCATCACATAATTATTAGTTAATTCCCCGTAGTAAATGCGGGGTTTACCAATGGGAATACTATAATCAATTAATTCGCTAGAGGTTTGTAGGGCCCCTTCGTCTTTATTTGTGCCGATATCTTTGACAAAATAGTAGGGTAAACCCCCGGCAGCCACTAAATTAACCGGGGAAAGAGTGAACCCATAACCGTGGGTATAAACGAGATGTTTATTCACCCAAGTGTTAGCAGAAGTGGGAACCGCACTATAATCTAATTCTCTAGCGGCAATAATTGTCTGTTGTTTTTCAGATATTTGACGTTCTTCGATTTTTTCAGGCAATCCTACTCGTACCCGATAGCGATCGATATCAGCATCGGGGAATTTATAATATAAGCGAATTTGCTGTAATTGTCGGTTAGTTTCTAGCAGTGGTTTGGTGTCCCAAAGACGAATATTATCGATAGTTAGATGGTTTCTCTCTAAAACTTCGGCATTTAATTCGGCCTGTGGATCGAAAACTTGGGCATCAATTCTATCTAAGGAAAAAGCCGCTCTTGTGGATTGAATACTTCTTTCGATATAGGGTCTTTCTCTCACTAATTCATTCGGTTGTACGACAGTTCTTTGCAATAGTCCACTGATAATTGTGCCACTTATCCAAACAATTAAATAGAGAAATACAGGAACTAAGTAGGGGAAAAATACCAACTTTTTCTTAGGATTTTTGTATAACTTGCGACGGTCTTTTTTACCAAATAATGCTTTTTCTCCTAACCATATAGAGGTTATTCCTGCAATAATTCCCAGAATAATTTCAATAAATTGACCAACATGAACATCGATATAACCCGCACCATAAACTACCCCTTCCGGAGAATAAAGTAGCAGGTAACGCTGAATAATATGGTGTAATACTAGCAGCCCCATTAACCCACTCCACAGGGCGTATAAATGACGCAGTTGCGGACGGGAAAACCCCATAAATTTTCCCAGAGAAAGACTATCACCCGAAAAAAGATAGGTTAAAATAACAGCAAAAAGAGTATATATTCCCACACCAGTGAGCCATAATTCTAGTAACTGCCACAGGGGTAATTGAAAGATGTAAAAACCTAAATCATTCCCGTATTGAGGATCGTTAATATTGAAAGGAACACCATAAAAATATTTTAAAAAATTCGCCCACTGCCCAGCAATAATAAAAGATAGCATGACAGTGAATACTATAGATATTATTCGCAAAAAATACTCGGTTTTAATTAATAATCCCAAGACTAAAAAAGCGATAATTAACCCTTGCCACAAATTACTGGAAATATCAGTTAATACTTGCCTAATCCAAACTATTTGCAGAGGAGAATTGAGGGAAGAACTGAGGTTAGGGAGATTAAAATCTGGTGTCCAGAGACTGAGGGCTAGTTTACTGTAATACAATAACATTGACCCGATCCAAGCTCCAATTCCCGTTGCGATAATCAAAAGGCCGAGTAAATTAATACTAGGAGATTGAGGACTAAGAGGATAACTATCTTCCCGGGGTTTTTGCCAACGAAAACGCTGGGCTAAACGTAAATTAGTAAAAATAAAGAGTAGAGAAAGAATCGCACTTCCCCAACCTAATCCTAGTTGCCAAGATAATTGTTTCAGGAAAGTGTTTAAATAACCCATCTCGGTAAACCAGAGGCTATTGGCTACCACTAATACCCCCAACTGCCCGATCACAAGGCAGCCGAGAAACAGTAAAATAGGTTTAGCGATCGAGCTTCGGTTATGTCTGATCAGCATGGATAAAGTGATAAAAGAGAGTCTTCTTTCATTCTAGCGATTTTAGTTTCTCCCTGCTGCTTTTTCTTAATTTAAAGATAAACTTAAGAAACTATAGCCGGGTTAGGGCAATAATTTAGCTTAAAGTCAGCAATTTTCCCTAATTTTAGCGAGGATTAGCAGACTGGAGTATTTCTCGAAAAATCCTGCGTCGATAGGAAGGAGATTCATTGCTCATATTCCATAAAGTTTCGTAGAAAAAGAAAGAAACGCCAAAATTTTGTTGTCTCGATTTTTCCACTTGTTGAGTAATATTAACCATCGGAATCGGACGACCTTTTAAACCAGATAAAATCCCAATAGCCACGGGGATAGATTCTCTAGCTTGCTGTAATTCTGGTTGCGATAATTCCCAGTCAAAGGCGTTCATATCAGTTCGATACACTTGTATTATTAACTCATCAATCAAGTTTTTTTGTTGCCATTTTTGCCAATCTAAAAGATAGGATTCTAGGGAGAAAGTGTAGGGATTAGGAGATAGGGAAATAATCGCTGTAGGTTGGCGCTTTTTAATCATCTGGGCTAAACTATTCATATAGTCAGTAATTTTATCGGCCCGCCATTGAATCCATGCTTTATCTTGGTAATCTTGCGGGGGTAATTGTCCCGAATGTTCCCTTTGATAGAGTTTAATCGTGGTTTCATCATAGCCAAAATCGGTGGGATAACCAAAATGATCATCAAACTGAATTCCTTCTATATCGTAGTTAGTAATAATCTCGCTGACTAAATCCGTAATAAAGTTTTGTACTTGCGGATGTAAGGGATTTAACCACACCCGTTGATGCACTTTTCCTTCCCACCAAATCACACTTTTATCCTGTCTTTGGGTTAACCAATCGGGATGTCGTTTGGCTAATTCTGAATCCGCAGGAGCCATAAAACCAAATTCAAACCAGGGAATAATTCTTAATTTTTTCCGATGACCTTGGCTAATTATTTCCTCTAAAAAGTCGCGATTTTTTAAAGATTCATGGGGATCGATCGCTCGTCCCGTAACTTTTTCTGCTACCTTAGAAGGATAGAGTGTATAACCCCAATTCCAGACCGTGGGATAAATAGTATTAAAGTTTAAATCAGCCAACCTATCAAGGGCATCTTTTAGGGTTTCCGGTTTAAATAATACCTCACTATCGATATTAGTTAACCAAACTCCACGAATTTCGGGTTTTTCTTGGGGTTGATTGGTCGATTGTGCCGGATAATTAAAGGTTATCGTCATGATACAAGCAAAGATAATTAAAAATATTACCCAGCTTATTTTTCCGTATCTTTGACTATAAATCACCAAACTATCGGCGAAATTATTAAAGGTTTTACTGATTCTATTCATAATGGGAAGTGGGGAAGTGGGGAAGTGGGGAGGTGGGGAGGTGGGGAGGTGGGGAGACCACTTCGTGCGCGTTGCGGGGGGAGGTGGGGAAATTGAACTACAACCCTAAAACCCCAAAACCCCAACCCCTAAAATCTATCTCCTGCCTGCTGCTGACTGCCTCCTGACTGATAAAATAACTAAATTATCTCTCTAAATTGCGAGGATCTAGGGCATCGCGTAAACCATCACCGAGTAAATTAAAAGCTAAAACGGTGAGAATAATTAACAAAGCAGCTGGCCAAATTAACCAGGGTTGTAGAACAATAATTGAGGCATTGGTAGCCAGAGAAAGCATATTTCCCCAACTAGGATCCGGTTGTTGAATTCCCAAACCAATTAAACTTAAAACCGATTCGGCCACAATAAACCCCGGCACGGCTAACGTAGCAGAAATAATGATATAACTGGCAGTTTGGGGCAGCACATGACGCAGAATAATATAAAGGGGTTTTGCTCCCATAGCTTTGGCGGCCTGAATAAATTCCTGTTCTTTCAGGGATAAAACTTGACCGCGAATTACTCGCGCTAATCCCGACCAACTGATAAAAGAAGTAATCAGGACGATTAATAAAAAGCGTTGGGTGCTGGTTAATCCTGCGGGTAAAACGGCCGCTAGGGCCACGAGTAAATATATGCCGGGGATAGTCATTAAAACTTCCACAAAACGCATTAAAATCGCATCTAACCAACCGCCAAAATAGCCAGAAACGCCACCGACAAATAAACCGATAGGGAAAGAAATTAAAATCCCGACCAAACCGATAAATAAACTAATTCTGCCCCCGAAAATCAAGCGACTAAAACTATCGCGTCCCGATTCGTCAGTTCCCAATATATTGATTCTACCATCGCCGATGACTCCGAACAGATGGAGATCAAAAGGGATACCGGGGAATAAAGTTACTTCCTGCCATTTTGGCGGCAAAGGTAGGCGAATTTGACCGAAATTATAGGTTTCACCCTTAACCAAGAGACGCAGCGGCAAGGGTTTGTTAAAATCTCTCATTAGCTTCCGCTCACCAGTTTCTATATTAATAGCACTTTGAGTGGTGGGATAGACGTGGGGGCCAATCCACTCACCCTTGTTACTTCCCGACTGCGAGCGCCAAAAGATTTGGGTGGGGGGTAGGAGAGACTGACCGGGTTGGGAGGAGTAGGGAGAGTAGGGAGCGACAAAATCCGCCGCCATTACGCTTAAATAGAAGATTAACAGTAAAACTGCTCCCCAACGGGCGAGAGGATTATCTTTGAGTTTGTGCCACCAGTCCATAGGCGATGAGGTCAATAGGAGAGTTAATCTTTATTTTGCTAGTCTGATTGCTACAATTTATCATACCAACAAAAAAGCTGTCTAATGTTTATTAATCCCCTTGTTTATGAGAAATCCTCTGTCTATCGTCAAGATTTTGAGACAGCGCAACCGTTTAAGCATTTGGTCATCGATAATTTTTTAGTTGGGGAGCAAGCGCAAATTTTGCTGGAAAATTTTCCCAGTTTTAAGCCGCAAAAAGCCATTAGTGAGTTAGGAAAAGTTGGCGGGAAGGCGGTTAATGAGGATTTAATCGGTTTAGGGGGTGTTTATCAACAGTTTGCCCGCCACGTTCAAGCTCAAGAGTTTTTAGAGTTAATTTCCGAATTAACCGGTGTTGATAATTTAATTCCAGACCCTAGTTTTTATGGGGGTGGAACCCACGAAAATTTACAGGGTCAAGAATTAGACCCTCACATTGATTTTAACCTCGATGAGCGTCATTGGTATCATCGCCGCTTGAATTTATTAATCTATTTAAATCCCCAATGGCAAGCAGATTGGGGAGGTAATCTAGAGTTACATTCCAATCCACGTCAACCGGAAGAAAATAAGATTAAATCTTTTGTACCTATCTTTAATCGTTGTCTTATTTTTGAAACCAATGAATATTCATGGCATGGATTTTCTCAGATTAATTTACCAGAAAATAAACGGCATTTATCGCGTAAATCTCTGTCTATCTATCTCTATACCAAAGAACGTCCAGACCAGGAATTATCACCATCTCATACAACTTTTTACATCCCGCGCCCGCTGCCAGAAAATATTCAACCCCATCAAGTTTTAAGCTCGGAAGATTACCAACAAATTAAAATTTTACTGAAAAGACGGGATGATTTAATTCGTTTTTATCAAGATAGAGAACTGAAAGAATCTCAGGATTTAGTTAGTTTAAAATCCCATATTAAGCGCTATCTATCCCTCCAATATCCTCGCCTATGGAAAATTATTAAAAGTTTACTCCGTTGGCGAAAGTGACCTGAGAAAAAATCCCTACTTTCCCATCAGAGAGAGTAGGGAATAATCAAAAAAACTAACTGGGAACTTAGCCTAATAACTGGGTAGCACGCGCAGTTAAAGCATTGGCAGTCAAACCATTATAGGCCATAATTTCCCCGGCACTGGCGGTGGTTTCTCCCCGTTTCCAAGCGAAGACATCCCGACGCGCATTACTGCGTAACATAATTGGTTCTAACATGGCGCTTGTACCACCGGTTACTCCGATTAAAGCATCACCGGCAAAGAGACTGTCAAAACCAGCATCATCGAGGAAATTATTATCAGCTGCCGAGCTAGTTTCACTCATCACATCGCTAGGACGGTAGAGACGACGGGGATTAATTACCGAGACGATTTTTACACCGATTCCCGCTGCTTCTAACTGTTGTGCAGACTCAAAGACGGGTAATAAAGTCATATCACCAATGACGGCAAAAACAACTTTTTTACTGCCTTCCGATTCGTGGAGAATTACGCCGCCTTTTTCTAAAGCTTGACGGGTTTGCTCAAAAGTGGTTCGCACCGGTAAAGGCGATTTACTAGCGGTGATTGTAATGCCTTTATTGCTAGTTCCTAACGCCCATTCATAACAGACTTGAATACTGTTAGCATCGCAGGGAAAGAGAGGAAAAATATTGCCATTTCGCATCATAGCGGCGAAATAATTTTCAATCTCTGGGCGTTGGTGTGTCCAACCATTACGCCCTTGCTCTAAGGCTCCGGCGGTGAATAAAGTAATAGTAGAAGGGGTGGGACGACGTAACTCGGCCATCGCTTGGGTTACAGTCTGCCAAATCGGTAAACCATTGATAGCAAAAGACTCGTAGGAACACCATAAAGTCCGCGCTCCCAAGAGAGATAAACCGACGGCTAATCCAGCACAGGCATCCTCGCTTAAAGGCTCATAAACTTGACCGTTAGGTGCTTGGAAATAGGTATCATCGCTGGTGGGGTGAATAATCTTTAAACCGACGTTAATATTATTAATTCCCGAAGCGGCATTACCATCAGCATTAGTGACGACAAAATTGGGGTCAGCTTTACCCACAGCTACCACTAATTCCCCCATGGCAGTGGTGGCCACTTTTTTATCACCACCCACAGTATATTCGGTCATGGGTAAGGTTCCTAAATCCGGCAGCGGGAAGACTTTTTCCGTTACCACTATTTCTGCTGCCGAACCCCCTCCAGAGCGCTCGAAATTAGTACGAACAATTGCCCAAGCTTCAGGGGGTAAAGCGCGTTCTTGTAAGGCAGTAACGATATAATCTTTTTCTAAAGAATCGCCTGGATAAAGATTATGGGAAGCCGCTCCCCGTTTGTGAACTCCCGCCCCTTTAAGTTGTTTAATAATGATCACCGTTAGTTGGCCTCCTAAAGCTAATTGGGCGGCTTTATCCGTGGCCATTAACACCACTTTCATGAACTCCAGACGCTGGTTAAAAGAGAATTTGGTGCTATCTACATATTCCCCATTTTGATTAGCATCATCGAAGTCTTTGGCATTAATGAGAATCACTTCCTCGAAACCATTACCGCGCCAATAGGCTTCCATTTCGGCGTTAGTTTTCAGGGACACCATGCTATGGTGTTCTTGGGAATAGCCATTCCAAACTAAAATCGGCAGAAAATTGGTAATTTCTGGATAAGCAGTGTGAAAATGACCGAAACTACTCATAATATACGGTTCTCCTAAACCACCATCCCCGATAGTCACAGGGAAAAGGGTATTAGGGTGTAATTTGGCCGCCGCCATGGCGAAATGTTGGCCTTGGCCCAAAGGACCAGCCGGCCCGAGCAGTCCGGGGATTTGTCCGGAAAGATGCCCTAAAAGTCCGTGTTTTTCCCGAAAACGTTCTCCCAATTCCCTGACGTTGCTGATGCCCATGGCTTCGAGAGAGCGATCGAGAAAGACGTTACTATAAAAACCGGGGGCATGATGGCCCACTTCGGTGAAAATATTTTTTTGGCCTAACATCATCAAAGAGGCAATTACGTCGGCAGCGCTGGCAAAACCGCCGGGGTGTCCCGATTCTTTGGTAGCGGTGATTTGTAGGGTGAGGTAACGCAAAGCATCGGCGGCTAGGAGGGTTTGATAGATAGCATTCGGGTCATTAGCGGCAATAATAGCGGTTTTTCCCTCAGCGATAGCGGCTTTTCCTGCATATTTATCAAATTCGGGTAAGGAACCCCCAAAATATTTTATTCCTTGACAAAAATCGGGAATTGTGCTAGTAGCTGTCATAAAATTAATATACCCCTTTACATACAGGCAATCGTTAAAACTATCTTACAGTTAGCGGTAACTCTCGTTAGATGCGATATTACACGGGGTTTCCATAGGCGATCGACTATTTGTGCTACACTGATCGCCAATGTTAACGATAAAATTAATCCTATTGATCATGTTAAATAGCAACCAATTACAGGATTTAATCAGTAAATCCCTACGTTATCTATTAATTATCGGCACTATTGCCCCCCTAACTTCCTTAGAGGCTCGCCCAGTCCAAGCCACTCCTCCGAGTAGTCCTACACCCGCTAAAGAGGCGATTGCTCCTATCCCCGCAGAAAGCAAAGAGTACACCCTAGGAGAAGGAGATAAAGTCCGCGTCACCGTCTACCAAGTCGCGGATTTAAGCGGCGATTTCCTTGTTTTAGCCGATGGAACCCTGACTTTACCTCTGATTGGTAGCGTCAAAGTGGAGGGAATGACCGTCACCGAAGCCGGCCAAACCTTGGCCAAGCGTTACACCACCTATCTCAAACGTCCCGTGGTTACTGTTAGCATTCTCACTCCCCGGCCTCTGCAAATCGCCATCGCGGGGGAAGTCAATCGTCCGGGTACTTATACAATTAACCCCGAACAAAGCCAAAAAACGCCCCTATTGACCGAAATAATCCGGCAAGCGGGGGGAGTGACTACGGTGGCCGATATTGGTCAAGTTCAAATCCGACGCAACCTCAAGGGACAAGAACAGCTAATTCAAGCAAATCTCTGGCAATTAATCCAAAAAGGCGATACAACCCAGGATATTAGCCTTAGAGATGGCGATAGCATCGTTATTCCCACTAAAACGACCCTTAGCGTCGGGGAAGTCAATCAATTAGCCGATGCCAATTTTGGACTAGATAGCGATCGAGAAATTAATGTTACTGTGGTGGGAGAAGTTTATCGCCCGGGGTCCCATCGCATTGTCCCCACTGCCAACAATAACAATAATAATGACCAAGATCGCGGCGGCACCAGGAAACCGGCCCGACTAACCCAAGCTATCCAACAAGCGGGAGGCATCAAACCTCTGGCCGATATCCGACAGGTGCAAGTGCTGCGTTATACTCGTGACGGTTCCCAGCAGAAAATCCCGGTAGATCTCTGGAGTTTGCTCGAAAAAGGTGATATGACCGGCGATATCTTTCTTCAAGAAGGGGATACGGTGATTATCCCCACCGCTACCGAAATCTCGGCCAAGGAATCGGAAACCCTGGCATCGGCTAGTTTTGCCCCTAAGACTATTAGCGTGAAAGTGGTCGGGGAGGTGAAAAAACCGGGGATAATCGAAGTTCCTCCCAATACCCCTCTCAATCAGGCAATTTTAACCGCAGGAGACTTTG
>NZ_JASJFF010000648.1:0-7661 GCF_030065435.1 Microcystis sp. M53603_WE2 | reverse complement strand
GTTTCGATTTCCACTTCCACTTCCTCTGGGGTATATTTAGTATCGAACGGTTCGGGAGACTGCATAAACACTCAAGCTACTTAACACTTCATCCCTATTTTATCGGTGATTGGGGTTGACAGGGGTTGACGCAGAATTAATGTAACAATGAGTTTATCCATAGCTAAACGATCGGAATCTATGAGCCTATCGACTGCCACCGTTACCGCCATCAATTATCCTGATGCTACCATCACTAGGGCCGAACGCGCCCTCTGTTGTTCTCCTTTCCGTGTCACCCTATTCGCCGCTATGCTTGAGCGAAGTGTATCACTTTTAAGCATTCCGGGTGCTGGGGGTTTAGAAAAAGGTTATACTTCCAGACTGCTGACGGAAGCGGCAGCGGAAAGCTATCTTCTCTGGTTGATTAAAGTGGGAATTTTGCGGCGCGAAGTAGATGGACAGGGGATAACCGATAGTTTTCGTCTCACTCCTTTGGGGAGGAAATTAATAGAAAAATGGCAACCCCAAGGGGACTTTTTCCCTCAACCCACTTTCTGGCAAAGATTTTTAAATACTCTGCAACGTTGGTTTTCTTTTTAATGCTGTTAAGGTGAGGAGTCGGGAGTCGGTCGTCAGGAGTCAGGATTCTCCGAGTCGGTCGTCAGGAGTCAGGAGATAGGAGATTATTTTATTTATTCTCCCCACACCCCACACCCCACACCCGACACCCCACTTCCCCACTTCCCCACTTCCCCAATTCCCACACCCTACACCCCACACCCCACACCCCACACCCCACTTCCCCATCTCCCCATCTCCCCATCTCCCCATCTCCCCATCTCCCCACTTCCCAATTCATAATTCCTAATTCCTAATTCATAAAAATTCAATACTCAACCCAAAAAACTAGATGAAAGCAATTATGGTAGTGGGGACAACATCCCACGCGGGTAAATCTTTTTTAACTGCGGCTTTATGTCGTTTATTCAACCGGAAAGGTTGGCAGGTAACACCCTTTAAAGGTCAGAATATGGCCCTTAATGCCTATGTTACCGCCGGAGGGGGAGAAATGGGTCACGCCCAGGCGGTGCAAGCATGGGCTGCGGGGACAATTCCCCGGCTAGAAATGAACCCAATTTTATTAAAACCCCAGGGAAATATGACCTCTCAGGTGATTATTAAAGGCAAGGCTGTGGGTGTCACCACGGCAGCGGATTATTATCAGAATTATTTTGACCAAGGTTGGCAAGCAATTAAAGAATCTTTGGCTAAATTATCAACAGAATTTGATCTAGTTGTCTGTGAAGGTGCGGGAAGTCCGGCGGAAATAAATCTCAAACATCGCGATTTAACTAATATGCGGGTGGCTAAATATCTCGATGCCGCTACTATTTTAGTGGTGGATATTGATCGCGGGGGGGCTTTTGCTCACGTCGTCGGTACGTTAGAATTATTAGAACCGGAGGAAAGAGCTTTAATTAAAGGTATTGTGATCAATAAATTTCGCGGACAAAAATCTCTCTTAGATTCGGGGATTACTTGGCTAGAAGATTACACAAAAATTCCCGTTTTGGGAGTTCTTCCCTATAGTGATATCTTTTTAAGTGCCGAGGATTCTCTTAGTTTACTCGATCGCCCCGCCCAAAAACCCAAAGCTGAACTAAATATCAGTGTCATTCGTCTGCCTCATATCGCTAATTTTACTGATTTTGACCCTCTCTGTGGTGAAGCAACGGTTAATGTCCGTTATCTAGAATTACAGGAATCTTTAGGTGATCCCGATGGGGTAATTATCCCCGGTTCTAAAACCACTGTCGCTGATTTAATTGCTCTTAATCAAAGTGGTATGGCTAATCAATTACAAGCCTATCACCAAAGGGGAGGTATTATCTTTGGCATCTGTGGTGGTTTGCAAATGTTAGGGCGATTAATCCTCGATCCTGACCATCGAGAAGGTCACGAAAGTGAGGCAGCTGGCTTAAATTTACTGCCCTTAAAAACGGTAATTACTGCCGAAAAAATTACCCGTCAACGACAAGTTTTATCCAATTATCCCCAAGCTGGTTTACCGGTAATGGGATACGAAATTCACCAAGGCATAAGCGAATGGGAAAGTGAATCAGGTTATCAAAAAATGTTCGAGGAAGATGCTAGTCTAGGAATTGTCAATGATTCTCTCTCAATTTGGGGCTGTTATTTACATGGTATCTTTGATAATGGTTCTTGGCGAAGAACTTGGTTAAATCATCTGCGTCAGCGTCGCGGTTTATTATCTTTGCCGACGGGAATTGCTAACTATAGTGAACAAAGAGAAATAACCCTAGATGCTATGGCTAATTTACTGGAAGAACATTTAAATCTTACACCTATTTTTGCTCATTTGTAAGGAGAAATTATGACTATTGCAGTGCGTTTTTTACCTGATGATATTATCATGGAAGCGGAAACCGGAGAACTATTATTAGATGTGGCAAAAAAAGCAGGAATTGACATTCCTACCGGCTGTTTAATGGGTTCCTGTCACGCTTGCGAGGTAGAATTAGATGATGGTACTCAAATTTGCAGTTGTATTACTGGTATCCCCGGCGATCGAGATTCTTTAACTGTTCATTTATACTCCGATCCGCTTTGGTAGGTTGCTCCCTTAGATCTAGTCAAACTTGGGAATAATCCAAGCTGCTATAATAGCCAATAAAACAACAATTTCTAAGACTTTATATAAGTTAAGAGATTGTAGCCACTGAAAACTATTGGCTAGACGCAAACTTAACCCCCATTGACGTAATTGAGATAACCATAATTTCGGGCTATCTTGTTCACGAAAACCCCATTTAAGGATAGACAATAACAGGGGAACTCCTCCCACTTTAGCAGTCATGAGCAGGTGCAGCACTAGACATACTACCATAATTAACCAACTGAGCAAATGGGCATAATACCAAAAGTGATTTAATTCCCCTTCTGGTAGCCATTTGGAATCCATCATCCGGCCACTATACAAAGCAAAAGTTAGGGCAAAAAGAGTCAAAGTATTGACTAAACGATGGAGACTATACCACCAAATCGGCTTACCAAATTGGGTTAATTTGTTAAGAGAATCACTTTGAATTAATCTTTTGTTGCCGCGACGAAAAGCATAGATAGCAAAAACGGGAAAAATAATCAGAGTATAGAGGCCAAAAGTCCCGTGAATACTTTCAATTTCTCGATATTCTGGTAAAGGCAGTTTTAACCAACGACCGTCAAAAGTATCATAGGTCCAATAGGCCGTAACCATGGCGGCAATGAGGGCAATTCCCGTGAATCCGTGCAGAATTCGCAGTAAAAGAGGTTGATAAGGTTGATTAGTTTTCATGAACTCGATCGATACAATGGGGGATGTAAACTTGCCCAGATACTATGTTAACTAATCCTTGGCTCGTCGCTGTTCTTCTCAATACCGTCCTCCTCGGAATCGCCTGGATTGCCCCAAAAAAGCTCTTAACTCGGATGGGTTATCTCCATGCTTGGGTTTTAGGGGTGATTGTCTGGGGAAGCTTGGGATGGCGCGGTTATCTAATTGTTTTATTCTATTTCCTCGTCGGTTCTACTGTCACCCGCATCGGTTTAGCACGCAAGGAAGCGGAGGGAATTGCCGAAAAAAGAGCGGGGGTGCGCGGTCCTGAAAATGTCTGGGGTTCCGCTTTAGCGGGGGCAATTTGCGCTATCCTAAGTCTTTTTGCCGCTTCTCCCTGGGATTACCTCTTAATACTCGCTTATGTGGCTAGTTTTAGCACCAAATTAGCCGATACTACTGCCAGTGAGGTGGGCAAAGCTTATGGTAAAACTACTTATCTAATCACTAATTTTAAATCCGTCCCCCGGGGAACAGAAGGTGCTGTTAGTTTAGAAGGAACGATCGCTGGTTTGTTGGCAGCCACGGCTATTTCCCTGTTAGCATGGGCTATCGGTGCGATCGATCTTCTTGGTGTGTTATGGTGCGTAATTGCGGCATTTATCGCCACCAATATCGAAAGTCTCATCGGAGCTACTCTACAAACTCGCTTTCTGTGGTTAACTAATGAATTGGTCAATGTGATCAATACGGTTATCGGTGCGATCGTAGCTATACTGTTAAGCTTGCTCTGGTCTTTCAGCTAAAGTTAAGTGACTAAAAAAATTTTTCAGAGAATATCTATGCTAAAGTGGCGTTTTTGTGCATTGTCCCTGCTGTTACTGCTAATTACTGCCTGTGGGACGGAAAATCAACCGAATTCTAGTTCTAACACTGCAAATAGTCCCAGTGCTGACCGCTTGCAAACGGTGAAAAATCGCGGTAAGTTAATTTGTGGCATTAACGGAGAAGTGCCTGGGTTTAGCTTTGTTAATGAAAAAGGCGAATATTCGGGCTTAGATGTGCAAATTTGCCGAGCTATTGCGGCTGCTCTCTTTGATGATCCCTCCAAAGTCGAATATCGTAAACTTAGCCCCCAAGAGAGATTTACTGCCGTACAGACGGGAGAAGTGGATATCCTCAGTCGCAACACCACCTGGACGATTAACCGGGATACCGCTCTGGGGATGGAGTTTATCACCCCGGTTTTCTATGATGGTCAGGGAATCATGGCCACGAAAGCCAGTAATATTAAGAAATTAGAAGATTTAAGCGGAAAGTCCATTTGTGTGCTATCGGGAACCACCACAGAACAAAATCTGGCCGATGCCATGGCAAAAGCGGCAGTGCAAGGTTATAAACCGATCGTTTCCGATGATGTGGAGGCTTTATATACAGCTTATCAGGCGGGGCGTTGTCAGGCTGTCAGTTCCGATCGCTCCCAATTGGTGGCCCGGCGCTCGGTTTTTCCCCGACCGCAGGATCATCAATTATTAGAAGTGGTAATATCTAAGGAACCTTTGGCCCCGGCCGTGGCCGATGGTGATCCCGCTTGGTCGAATGCCGTCCGCTCGATCGTTTTTAGTTTAATTCAAGGGGAAGAATTTGGGATTAACTCCCAAAATATTGGCACTTTTGCCGATAGCAAAGACCCCAGTATTCGGCGCTTTTTGGGTATTGATGAGAAGTTAGGCGAAGATATGGGTTTACCCAATGATTTTGCCCAAAGAGTCTTAAAACAGGTGGGTAATTACGGTGAAATTTATGAGCGGGAAATCGGTAAACCCCTACAACTCGATCGAGGTTTAAATAATCTTTGGACAAAGGGGGGTTTATTGTATTCTCCTCCTTTTCGTTAGTTTTAAGATTGTGTTTCCTGACGGGGAATATAGACCCCTATGGCCGCTGGAATAACTCGAAACATGGCGGGAGTAGTGCTAGTAATTTCGCCATCGGTGTTAATACTATGGGGTTTACGAGTCTGAATTTGAATTTCTTTCCCCTTAAGAGTTCTCACCCAAGATAATAAACCCTGTTGTCCTCGCGGTAATGTCCATAAAAGCGGGAAAATTTGCCACCAGTGTTCAATTTCTAGGCTATATAAATCTAACCTTTGATCGTCGATTTGGGCATCGTGAGCGATCGGCATTCCTCCCCCATAATAACGACCATTTCCGATCGCTATTTGTAGGGTTTTAACTTTGATATTTTGGCCATCAATACCGATCATAGCGGTAAAAGGACGAGTTTTACTTAATACCTGTAAAGCTGTCCAAGCGTAGGCCAAAATCCCCAAACGTCGCTTTAAACCCTTGTTCAGTTTTTGGGTAATTTTCACACTTAATCCTAAACTAGCCACGTTGAAAAAGTATTTATTATTTACCCAACCTAGATCGATATATTTTAAATTACCTTCCGCAATAATTCGACAGGCTTCGGCAATAGAATTCGGTATCCCTAAAGTCCGGGCTAAATCATTAGCCGTTCCCAGAGGTATAATGCCTAAAGGCAGTTGAGTTTCTACCAACATATCCGCCATAGCATTAAGAGTCCCATCGCCACCACCGACAATAACTAAATCAATACTAGAGCGATATTTTTCCAGCAAAAAAGGTATATCTTCTACCTTTTTCAAAGGGACGCTGATAATTTCAAAATCCCAATTATTGAGCAGATCAACAGTTTGAGCAAAGTTTTCTTTACCCTTGCGCGAGTGACGATTGATTAGTAGTAAAGCTCTTTTAGTCATAGGTAAGTTTCTCAGCAGTGCAGGGATAAAGGTTATGTAATTAGGAGTTGCTGAATAAATGTGAAATATAGACGAGGTAAGGGTTTTAGTGGCTGGTTTTGCGAAACAGGTGCAAGTCCTTTAGGGGCGAAGCATTCGGGCATAACCTATCGCTGAAACCGTAGATTTTCTATCCGAATCCTTCGCCCTTATTTTTTCAGCAAACCCTAATTAAATCAGAAAAAATATCAGGTGATTGTCAATAATTTAGCCCCATTGATCACTAAATTTTAGTTAATAGCCCTTTCTTCGAGAAAATGTTCTACCATTGCCCCTATGTATGATAGCAAATTCAGACCCTTCAAGGCCATGAAACGAAGATAATGGCAGACAATTACTTGATTTTACTGATAACGGGCGTTTTTTCGGGCTTATTAGCGGGTTTATTCGGTATTGGGGGTGGCACTATCTCCGTGGCGATCCTGTTAAATTTGGGCCACAGTTACGGGGAATCGGTGGCTACCAGCAGTTTAGCGATCGTTTTCACTTCCCTAGGAGGTACGCTCCAAAATTGGCGATTAGGTTCCCTCAAATGGCAGCGAGTTCTCCTCTTAGGTTTACCCGGGATTTTTACGGCATTTATCGGGGTCTATCTGGTCAAATATAGCCCCAAACACCTCCTAGAAGCGGCTTTTGGTTGTTTTTTACTGCTCAATATCTATTTAACCAATCTCAAGCAAAATTTAAGCCAAAAAGAGCCAGTTTCTGCCATTAGATTGAATCCTAATCTAGCCTGTCTGCTAACCGGAGGAATCGCTGGATTTCTAGCCGGTATTTTCGGAATTGGCGGTGGGGCGATCATGGTGCCACTACAAATGATTTTTTTGGCAGAAAAGATCAAAATCGCCATTGTCACCAGTTTAGGTGTGGTTTTACTCAATTCGATCGCCGCCTGTTTCGCTCATGCCCAAGCCAGTTATATTCTTTATCTACAAGGGATTATTTTAGGTATCGGTGGTTCCCTAGGTGTACAAGTAACCACTCGTTTTTTACCGAAATTACCGGATCGATTGGTGCGGATTACTTTTTATATTTTTCTGCTACTGATGGCCATTTATTTCTTCATCCGCGCTTGCTCTTAGACCGCATCAACGGACTCGTTAAATCTCAACTTTCTAACCTTTCTAGTCTCTCCCTGATTGGCTTTTTCCGTGTTCATCAATAAAAAACGGAGAATACTTGACAAATTCGGGGGGGGAGAATAAAGGAGACATAATTTTAGATGCCTATTGTGGGTGTGGAACGACTCCATCAAGTGGTTATTTATCTAAGGAAAAGTGACTCCCCCAAAGTCCGACAGAATGATTATAAACAAGGGAAAACCTCTCATCAATTTGAAGTGATTAGACTCTGGGAACAACCCTCGGAACCCCTATTAAAGGCTCCCGGACTGTTTCCTTTTGCCATACTTGCTCAAGCTGAGAAACAAGAAAACTTACTGCGGCAAATTGCCCAAGAAATCGAGCAAATCAGCGATAGTCGAGAACAAAGTAATCTGGCTGCATCTACCGCAATTCT
>NZ_JASJFF010000412.1:0-1119 GCF_030065435.1 Microcystis sp. M53603_WE2 | reverse complement strand
TCACTTAGGTCTTGACTCGCTTTCTTTGGGATAAATTTAGTGAAAGACTACCTCGAAACCTTTCTCTCTTCTTCCGGTGACGTGAAAACTAGCCTTGCTGTGACGGCAAAAACTCAAGAAATCGATGTCTATTTTCGACCGACTTCCCCAGAAATGCCGCCCGAATTAGGTTTATTGGGCCGATTAGCTCAAACCCCTTGTCTATTGGAACCCCATCGCAATCCTGTCACGATTGAGGGAATTCTCGCTTGTTTATCTAAACTGTTGACTGTGCGGGAACAATTACAAAGAGAAGCTCACCGTCATCAACAACCCTTATTAGCAGAAAATATTCCTAGACTATGGATACTAACTCCTACTGCCAGTCAGAGGATTATAACTGCTTTTTCAGGTCAATTAAACCCAGATTGGGGAGAAGGAATTTATTTTTTACCTCCAGCATTAAATACATCCCTTATTGTCCTGCATCAATTACCCGAAACCCCTGAAACCCTTTGGTTAAGATTATTAGGCAGAGGAGGAACCAGAAGCAGAGCGATTGATGAATTAGAGGCCTTGTCTTCTAGTCATCCCTTTAAATCAGCTTCCTTAAAATTATTATACAATTTGAGTAGAAACTTGCAAGCCTTACCCAAAAGAACCCAGGAGGAGAGTAAATTTATTATGCGTTTAGCCCCTTTATACGAACAAGATAGAGAAAAAGCTATTCAACAAGGAGAAGCTATCGGACTTCAAAAAGGCAGAATCGAAGGCATTCAAGAAGGAGAAGCTATCGGACTTCAAAAAGGAGAAGCCAACCTAGTGCTACGCTTGCTTAACCGACGTTTTGGTGAACTGCCCCCGCATATTACTGAAACTATCCAAAAACTCTCAGTAGAAAAATTAGAAGACTTAGGAGAAGCATTGCTAGACTTTGAGACTCAAGCTGACTTAATTAATTGGCTGACCTAATAAATAGGCTTTGAAGATGATAAAATAATCATCATCATTGATTTAATCACTTAGGTCTTGACTCGCTTTCTTTGGGATAAATTTAGTAAAGATTACCTCGAAACCTTTCTCTCTTCTTCCGGTGACGTGAAAACTAGCCGGCTCTCTTGTTCTTGGTGGGAGAAATTG
>NZ_JASJFF010000377.1:0-9891 GCF_030065435.1 Microcystis sp. M53603_WE2 | reverse complement strand
AGCCATTTCGCTTAATACCCAGACGGTGGCGTGTTCCAAGGCGTGAACCTGTCGCAGGGTGAGAAATTCTTTGAAACCGGGGATAAAGCCGATTTGTGCCAGTAAATCGCTGTCTTGCTGGGGCGAGGGGTTAAACCAGTCGAAAGAGGTGTTAGAAGGGCTACTAGGGGTCATAAAGTTGCGGTAGGGGGAGTTTTTTCGAGAAAGATGAGGGCGCTATAGAGTTGAAAGGCGGTGTCCCAGTAGGTGTCTTCAATGCGTAATAAGTCCAAATGGGGATTGACCATAGGCAGTAATTCGTAAAAATCGGCGGTGGTTTCGGCAAAAGCTGGAAAATCTGACCACAGGGGAACTGCTGCTAGTTGTTGTTTTAGGTAAGAAGCGAAATGATTCCAGTTATCCCGATTGGTGGTCTGTCTTTCCCGACTTTGTTGGTGGTCGGAAAAAGTAATCCCCGCTTGAAAGTGGTAATGGTGATCGCAAATACGAATAATTAAATCCTGTTTTTTCAAATGTAGATCAATAATCTGGGCATAATCAAGAATACTAATTTTTCTCACTTGATTGCGGCGCGCATCCATATCGACACATTCCCCAAAAATCGGCAAGATTCCCTCTACCACGGCGGTAACTTCTGACCAATCAAAAGTTATACTTGCGGTTAGGTCGCTATGGGAAGATTGATAGACTAGGGTGGCTTCTGGTTGGATAGCCCGGAAATATCGAGCTAAATAGAACCTAGGCCGGTTAATCGCTGTAATTGGCTGGCAAAAACAGGGAATTCCTTCTTTTCGCAAGTCGTGAACATATACGGCTAATTCTGCCATCGCCCCGACTCGATACAAGCGCCACGAACGGCTAGGGATTTGTAAGCGGGCGCTATAGGCATCTATTTTAAATATTTGGGCAAATTTTTGGGCTAAGGGCTGTTTTTCTTCGTTAGCCACCGGTTCAAGAATTAACAGCCCCATTTCTCGATTACTAGGGTTGGTTTTGGCTTTTTCGAGGGCAGCCTGTCGCTGTTGTTGTTGCTGTTCCACTTCCACCCGTTCAATCGCTTCTAAGCGGGCGATTCCTTGACGAATTTGGGCGACAAGTTGAGGATTAGCGGTAAATTGCAACATTTTTCGGTATTCTTGCCCTGCTAGTCCGATTTCTCCCTTGATTTCGCTTAAACGCACTTGGTAGAATTTCAGCCAAGGGTTATCGTTTTCTAGGGTCTGGAAGTCGTTGACAAGACGGGCGGCAGTTTGATAGTCTTGACGGTCGAGTGCTTCAGCAATTTCTTTGAACATAGAAACTCCAATCAATTAGCTGTCTAAATAGGCGTTAATGATAGCAAGAGCCACTAAGGGAGCGGTAATTGTTCTCAAAATGCGTTTTCCCAGTGATACAGGCACAAAATCAGCAGCGATCGCTTGTTCTATTTCTGTCTCCGTCCATCCCCCTTCCGGTCCAATGGCCATGGTTATCTCGGTTGATGTTTGTAATTGAGAAAGTAGCGGGGCCACTGTTCTACGGGTAACACCAATATAACAAGTTGTCTGTGGGTTAGCTCCCCGCTTAAGGATTGCTAAAAATGGTTGTGGTTCTTCGATAATAGGAATAATCTGTCTTTCTGATTGTTCTACAGCTTCCCGGGCAATTTTTCGCCAACGGTCAATTTTTTGAGGACTAGGATTGACTAAACCGCGTTCTGTCAGCAGCGGGATAATCCGATAAACTCCTAATTCGGTGGCAGCGCGAACGATATCATCAAAGCCATTTTTGGGAATTGCTACCATTAAATTCACTTGTACTGGTAGTTCGCTAGTTTCGTTTATCGCTTCTAAAAGATGGGCCGAATTATCAATTATTTCCGCTAACCACGCTTGTCCTTGTCCATTTAGGGCAATAAAACGGTCATGGGATTTTAAACGAACAACTTTTTTAAGATAATGACTTTGTTCGGGTGTTAAGACAATTAACCCGTTTTCTAGGGTATTAAAATCAAGAAGAAGACGATAATACAAGGCGGTTTAGTCTATATTGCTATTGTGTTCAGAATCACTGTCAGCTAAGTAGGTAGGTGTTAAAAGTTGTCAGATCCCCCCGCCTATCGGCACCCCCCTTATCAAGGAGGGCAGGGGGGATCAGAGGCAAAATCTATCTTCAATTTAATTATAACTACTTACTTATCTATTTTAGCTTTTATGGTGTTTTTGTATAAGGTTGAGAGTAGATTAGCTTATAGCAGTTATCTTAATGGTGAAGTACGAAGTTTTCCTTTTGGGTAGTCGGTCGTCAATACCAAATTAGGTTATACTTCATGTTTATGACAAAGGCTATAACTTACTATGGCCTTACCTACTCAGATATGTTATAAAATTTATCCTCATCAAGGTATATCTTGGCCAATAGGAATTAAGACTTGACAATCCCCACTCCCTAACCCACAAAAAATTCATGGACATAACTGCTAAAATTGAAGAACTGGCACAAAAATATGAGATACCTCCCCAACTGCTCAAGGAAGCCATGGCTTTAGAAGTAGAAAAAATTACTCTAAAAAATCGGCAGCTATCACCTAAAATTGTCAAACTTATCGAAAAATATACCGACTCCCCACAATCATAAATTTTATAGATATCTTGCATAATTTATTTTTGGTAAGTAGGGAGGCACAATTATTTGTAGGATGGGTTAGCGGTAGCGTAACATAATCGGGCGTTGGGTTTCATGCTTCAACCCAACCTACGTTCATCTTAAATTCCACCCACCCACTTAGTTTAAAAACGACAAAAATAAATATTAAGTTGCATAAAATATCTAAATAAACCATTCTTAATTTTCCTGATTACTGACCACTGGCTACTGACTCCTAACCAACCACAAAATTTTTGATTTTTACAAGAGTTCTTATGACTTTGAGACTGAAACAAATTCGCTTAACTAATTGGAAATGTTATCCTAGTCAAAATATTACTTTTAACCTGCATCCCGACAGAAAAATTCAGATTATCTTCGGTAATAATGGTCACGGTAAAACTTCTCTGATGACAGGTATTTTATGGTGTCTCTATGGTGGAGATATTGTATCTAAAGAGACTTTGAAAACCTATTTTTATCGAGGTGAGGGGGATTCTTCATCAGCAGAAGAAAAAGAAATGCGGGTAGAATTAAATTTTATTAAAAACGAGAAAAATTACTTTATCAGTCGCCAAGCGAAATTAAAATTTAATGGTAGCAGTTCCTATCCTAGCGTAGAGGAAGCATTATTTTATGAAGATGGAACCATGAGAAGTAACTCTAGGGAATATATCGAAGCATTGCTTCCTAAATCTATTCGAGATTTTTTCTGTTTTGATGGCTTAAAAATCGAACAATATACCCAGATAACTCAAACTAAAGAAGCAAAAGAAGCAATTGAAAAAGTTTTGGGTATCCCGGAATTAAGAAATCTGCGTGATGATACAGAAAAAGCCTTGCAAGAATTAGAAAACCGTTTAAATAAAGCCAAGGGAACCAGTCAAACCTTTAGAGATAAGCTGCAAGAATTACGAGAATTAGAAGAAGACATTGATCTTAAAAAAGGTCAGCTTAAAAATGCCAAAGATAGCGAAAAATATGCTATAATTATCTACCAAGACGCTCAAGAAAAAGCCGCTCAGATTGAAAGTTTACGAGAAAAATTAGAGGAAATTCATAACTTAGAGAAAAAGCGTATCGGTTTACAAACTCAGTTAGATAACCTGCAAAAGTCTATCGATTCTTGGTTAAAAAAAGCTTCGATACCTTTGCTGATTAACTTTGTACAGGAAATGGTCGATGATTTGCAAGTTACTAGCTTAAAAAGCACTTATAAAACTAATTCTACAGCAATTTTACAAGCAATACTTGACGATGAAAGCTGTCTATGTGGTCGTTGTTTAGATAAAAATTCTCGGGACTTTATCCTTCAACAAATTGCCGAACTAGAGTCCTTAGAAGTGGATAACGCCACCAGAATAGAAAAAGACCAAATTAGAATTGATTTACAGGGAATTATGCGAGATAATGCTAAATTTAGCAATTATAGTCAATTACTTTTGCAAAGAGATCGTTTAGAAGAAGAAATCGAAGAAATTAATCAACATATTAGACAGCTAAAACAGGAAACCACGGGAATAGATCAAGACTCGGTGAGGGAGATTTGGCGAAAAGTTGGCGAATCTGGTAAAAATGTTGAGATGATCCAAGAAAGGATCGAACGCTTGCAAAAGGAAATCGAAATCAAAGAAAAGCAATTAGAAAATTTACGCAAAGAAGTGGAAATTTTAGCTAGTGAAAATCAGACCACATGGATGTTATCTAATCAGGTTAAAATGGCCAGAGGTTTAAAAAATGCCACTAACGAATTAATCGAATGGCATATCGATAATTCCCAAAAAATGATTAATCAAGTAACCAGCGATCGCTATTTACAAGTAACCAACAAACCGGAGGAATATAGAGGAGTAGAAATCACTCCCGAATACACTTTAGGAATCCGTACCATCACAGGAAAATTATTAAATCCCGATGTCTTAAGTGCGGGAGAAAAGGAAGCTTTAGCTTTTGCTTTTATCACAGGTTTAAATCAAATAACCGATACTTGTGTTCCCCTAATTATGGATACACCTTTTGGTCATTTAGATCAAGAACATCAAAAAAATATTATTAACTCTCTTCCTAATTTAAACTCCCAAGTAATTATTTTAGCCACGGATCGCGATCTTCCCGATCCACTTTTAAATCTGCTGCGTCCCCACACTACCGATATTTTAAAAATACACCGTTTGGCTGCCGATGAAGATGCTTCCGTGATTGAAGTGATGGAGAATTACTAATGCAGAGAATCGATCCCAGTTTGAAGATTTATGCCTCGGAAACTTCCAGAAATTATCTACAGGTACTAAAAGATAATAAAACCTTTGAGCGCATGGTAGATGCCTATTTATTCGCCGCTGCTTTTGCCATTAAACAAGACTTCAGTATCTACGGAACCACTCTGAGCAATCGACAAGATTTAATTACTATTAGCCAAATCGATCCAGAAGTTATTTTAGCTTTAACCGCAGGAATTTATATTATCTGTAAAAAGAATTCCTATCCTCAACCCAGCGATGGCAAAGAAGTTTTAGATAAGATCTGTCAATACGCAGAAGTGGGATTAAGGGAATTAAAAGAACGCTGGCAAGGCAAAGTCAGCAATCAAATCCAAGCTGATATTGAGAGAATTATCAATAATCTCTAAAATTCTCCCTATCTAACCATCTTTTTTAGGGATAACGACAAATTAGATTCTTTCCACACTGCCAAAAAAGACGGGTTCCACGCGAATAGCAATGACACTAGCCGGACGTAAAACCATATATTCCCCTTGGATATTTCTGATCGGAACATTGATAAAATCCTGGGAATCGGCTTTCGGAACTAATTCATTACTGTACCACTTTTGAAATTCTTGGATGGTCAAAAAACGGACTTCCTCGCGATGTCCACTGCTTAAGAACAAATGTACAGCGTACTCGTCAGCTTTTCTACTCATTTTTTTAACTAATCAGATTGAATTTTTGTAATAAAGTTGCCATTAAAGGCGGGAAAGTGAGACGCAATTCGCTCAGATCCGAGAAAATTAATTTTTGGTAGCTTGGCAGGTCAAAAGCTAGTTTACCCTTTAATTCCGCTCGATTTTGATAGGTTAACAGAATTTGTCCGCCCTGTTTACAAGCGATCGCATAACCTAATTCTACACCCACTAGGGGACTGGGCAGTAATTCCGTTTCCTTTTGGCTAATCGCCGTAGCATCGGCAATAAATAATAAACTTTTGCGAATTTGGCGTAATTGACTATCACTCAATCTGGTGACATTGCCCTCAGTTCGGGGCGTTTCTTCCATGGTTAAGGGCAAACGGGAGCGTTTATTGAGATTTTCGACGGTTTCGGTCAAAACTGTTTTTAAAGCGGTGCTAGAGTCCTTAAATTGGCTTTGGGAGCTAAAATAAATGACGGGATCCAACCAAGCGCTGAGGTCTTGTTTAGTAAAGTAAATTTCTTGGGAAATCAGGTCAATATTCGAGATGACGTAACCGCCACTACCTTCGAGGTAAAATTCCACCCTTTCCCCTTCTAGATAGCGTTGGAACCAGACAGAACCCTGTATCGTCAGACTATCATCGAGAAAATCGGCTCTTAAACCCGATTTTAAGAGACTATTGCGACTTAAGCGCAAGTCGTGGGGACGTTTGACAACCTCGCGGATAGGTTCGTATTTGTCCAGATACCAAGCTTTCAGGGCAATGATGGCCATAGGTGTGGCGATTAAAGACACTCACCCATTCTAGCAGTAAGCACCGATATCCTCTCCACATTCATCGGCTAGGTAAGAAAGAGCGCGAAATCTTAACATCATTAGGTTTTCGTAGAGGGGATTTAGCTTGCAAAGGGGCGGAATCTCTAGAATTGTCCGGCTAAATAGGGTAATTTTCCGCGCAAAGGGACATTGAGCCGGAATTAGACGACAAATCCGATGAGCCAGTGCAGGTGTATTAATTTCTAGGCGGTCAATTCGTTGCCGCAGGGGTTGCCATAAATCCCATTTTGGTTGCGGTGACGGGTTTTTCCGATTGCCTTTCGACCAAGGGGCGATCCAATTAGAGACAATTATTTTATTTGTGGTATAATCTGATACATCAGCATCGGCCATAGTCTTACCTTCTATTGATTGACTCATAAGGTTCTATCTGAGATTACGACAGGGCGAACAATCTTTCCCGAAAATCCTCTGGGACGTTCGGACATTTGACCGCTTTAACGATAACATCTCTGGGATAAAATTACTCGTTAAGACTACACAGTAACGCTGGGGCTGCGGAGAGGAAATTTGAACTTTTGTACTAATTCCCGATCTCCGAGTTATCACCTGAAAGCTAATAGGCAACAGACGACAATAAGATAACGTCACGAGTGAGTTTAACTAGATTAATCTCTAAGCTTCGCCCAAAGATATTGGCTCTGATTAGAGCTATTTCTAGGTTAGCAAAAACTCAGGTTTTTTCACGTCAGCATAGTACACTTTTTCTGGGTATAAAATATCACCCAGTTTTTGTCAAAGATACGCAATCCAAGCTGTGGGGTGTGGGGTGTGGGGTGTAGGGTGTGGGGTGTAGGGTGTGGGAATTATGAATTATGAATTGGAAATTGGGGAGTTTTTTGCTGTGAATAGTAAACTGTGAACTGATAACGGATAACTGATTACTGATAACTGATAACTGATTACTGATAACTGATTACTGATTACTGATTTACATTCTTTCCAAAACGGGGATACCCAAGAGATATAAGCCTAATTTGAGGGTTCTTGCCGTTAAATCACACAAAACTAAACGAGAGGTTTTAATCGGTTCTGCTGCTTTCAGAACGGGACAATTCTCGTAGAAACGATTATACTTTTTACTGAGTTCATAAAGATAATCACATAAACGATTGGGTAATAAATCCTCTTCCACGGCACTAATTACTTCCGGCAGTTGCAGTAATTGTTTAGCCAAAATTAATTCGCTTTCATCCTTGAGAATTAGCGGTGAATTGGCACTTAAATCCTGAAAATTAATACCACCTTCGCGACTGATACTCTGGACCCTAGCGTAAGCGTACAGCATATAGGGGGCGGTGTTGCCTTGCAGATTGAGCATTTTGTCGTAACTGAAAACGTAGTTACTATGGCGATTTTGGCTGAGATCGGCGTATTTAACGGCACTTAAACCGACAGTTTCGGCAGTCTTAGCGATAAAATCGCCGGTTTCTTCTCTTTCCTCGCTTGCCAGTCTTTTTTCTAAGTCAGCTAGGGAACAGGCGATCGCTTGATCGAGTAGTTCTTGTAATTTTACCGTCTCCCCGGAACGAGTTTTTAATTTTTTACCATCTTCCCCTAAAACTAATCCAAAAGCGACGTGAACCACTGCCACATTATCGGGTAAAAATCCCGCTTTTTTAGCCACCTGAAATACTTGGGCAAAATGGTTAGCTTGTCCAGCATCGGTGACATAAATTATTCTTGCGGCTTTATCTTGACGCACTCGATAACAAATTGCCGCTAAATCGGTGGTGGCGTAATTATAACCGCCGTCGGATTTCTTGACAATTAGGGGTAAAGGATCGCCCTCTTTGTTGGTAAAACCATCGAGAAAGACGCATAAAGCACCGTTGTCTTCTGTTAGCAATCCCTGTTGATCTAATTCTCTGATTACCGCTTCCAGGTAGGGATTATAAAAAGATTCCCCCCTTTCGGTCAGTTTTATATCGAGAATATCATAGATTTTCTGAAATTCCCGTCGTGATTGTTGACAAAGTAACTGCCATGCTTGACGACTTTGAGGATCACCCGACTGTAATTTTACTACGGCTTGACGGGCAGTTTCTTTAAAGTTTTCGTCTTCATCAAAACGAATTTTGGCCTTTTTATAAAAGCTAACTAAATCCCCTAAATCTAGGGCATCTGCTTGGGTTAAAGCGCTAGGATAAGCTTCTTGTAGATAGGTGATTAACATCCCGAATTGAGTACCCCAATCCCCAACATGATTAAGACGAATTACTTGATGATGACGAAATTCCAGAATCCGAGCAATACAATCACCAATTATAGTCGATCGCAAGTGACCGACGTGCATTTCTTTGGCAATATTGGGACTGGAAAAATCGACAATAATTTTTTGACTGGGGTTAGCAGCGGCAACTCCTAAACGGTTGTCAGTAATTAGGTCTTTTAATTGGGTTTCTAGATAACCGGGTTTCAGGGTAAGATTGATAAAACCAGGTCCGGCAATTTCGGGGGTTTGACAGAGATCATCTATCTCTAGATTTTTTAGTAAAGTTGCCGCCACTTCCCGGGGTTTTTGTTTTAATTCTTTGGCTAAAGAGAGGGAAATATTACATTGATAATCGCCAAAACGGGGGTTACTAGCGGCGACAATTAGAGGATCGGTAGCGGCGAAGTTTTCCCCAAAGGATTTAACTAGGGATTGGGAAAAACGCTCTTTTATTTGTTGGATAATAGCAGTCATAGATAGAATTTAGCAATGAAGGTTAGAAATCTATGGGTAATTAGGAAATTTATCTTGCTCTCATCTTGAATAGAATTGAGCCGGACGGGGTATTATGTCCATTTTCTTGGTACATTATAAGCATCAAATTTAGTATCTTTACTAATTAGAATTAGCGATCTGTTTAGAGATTGAGCAATTAGCATTATATCAAATGGATCACGGTGATGCAAGGGTAAAGTACAAATTTTTAGAGTATCAGAAAATGATATAGACAGTAAGGTTATATCTGATGCTTCTAGTTTAGTTTCAATGGTTTCATAACTTTTTTGTAGGGCTAACTTACCTAAATTTAACTTAATCGCAATTTCCCAGAGACTAACAATACTGACATAAACTTCAGGAGCAAAATCAATTTCCTCCCGAAGATTATCAGGCAAGTTAGGATCGTTTTCAGTTAACCAGATGAAAGTATGAGTATCCAGAAGAAAAGATGTCATCACATATATTCCTGAAAATCTTCCAAAGACTCATCAAAGTCATCGGACAAAGGTAAGATAAATGTACCTTGTAAAATTCCTGAACGACGTTTTCTAAGAGAAGGTTTCTCTATAATAACATCTGATTGATAATTGGCCATCAAATATTCAGCATAGTGAAGCAGCTCTATTTTTAATAACTCTGGCATTGCCTCGACAGTTTCTAAGATTTTTGTGTCTATATTCATAGGTTTGGGATACTTAATTTGAGCTAATTCTTACTAATTACTTATTCCTTAACCAATAAAACCACGGCATAAACTGCGATACCTTCTTCTCGTCCTACCGGTCCCAATTGTTCGTTAGTAGT
>NZ_JASJFF010000603.1:0-2665 GCF_030065435.1 Microcystis sp. M53603_WE2 | reverse complement strand
TAGCAAACTCTCCTAGCTCTCTCTAACCTGAGTATCCTAGCATTGTTCCCAGTATTATTACTACTAATACTATCCATAAAGGGTGTCTTTTTCCTTTATTCTTACGAAAGTCCTTGACTTGTTTTAGTTTTTCTATTAAGCTCAACATATATTTTAAAAGTTGGCAGTCACTTCTCATTTTATCTGACTGTGATCGCTTTTACTTTTGATATTCTGATGGGAGAATGAAACAGCCCTACCTTGATAAGGGGGGTGTCTGATAATTTTTAACGCCTACCTACTTAGAGTAATATTTCCTGAAAACCTCTTAATTGTTTGACTTAAGTGAGAACTTCACCAGCTTGGACAGAACGTATCGGTTATCAACGGGATTGGGTGTGGCGCGGTTGGCAAATTCGTTATAGTTTTATGCCGGCAAAAAACCCCCAAGATGCCGATAAACCCCCTTTAATTTTACTGCATGGATTTGGAGCGGCGATCGAACATTGGCGCCATAATATTCCTATCCTCAGCCAAAATCATCGAGTTTACGCGGTAGATTTATTAGGTTTCGGTGGTTCGCGCAAAGTACAGGTTCCCTATACCGTTAATCTCTGGGTGGAACAGATACACGATTTCTGGCAAACTTTTATAAATAGACCAGTGGTATTAGTGGGAAATTCGATCGGTTCTTTAGTTAGTATGGCCCTAGCGGGTAAATATCCGGAAATGGTAGCCGGATTAGTTATGATCAGTTTACCCGATGTCAGCCGTCGGAGGGAAATGATTGCCAATTGGTTATTAGATATCGTCACTCCCATCGAAAACTTTTTCACTTCGCCTTGGCTATTAAAACCGATTTTTTACTATCTGCGTCGTCCGCAAGTCTTGAAAAAATGGACAGGAATCGCCTACGAAGACAAGAAAGCAGTCAGCGAGGAATTAGTACAAATTATCGCCGCCCCAACCCTAGATGAGGGGGCAGCCGAGGCGTTTATTTCCCTAGCACAAGCTGTTAATCATCCCGAATATTGTCCACCAGCAAAGTTAATTTTACCACGCTTAGAAATCCCGATTTTATTATGTTGGGGCAAACAAGATCGCATGGTTCCCGTCCAGTTAGCCCAGGGTTTTGTCTCCCTTAATCCTAGAATTAAATATGTAGAATTTGAACGGGCTGGTCATTGTTTACAGGATGAATGTCCCGACCGTTTTAATCCAATTTTATTAGAGTGGCTAGAATCTGTTCCTGTTCTTTGAGAGAATAGGGAGAGTGATTGTTGGTGATAGTCCTATGCAAACCTTGGAATCGACGCTCAACCCTCCCGCAACTGCCTCCGAATTCGACACCACGATTCACCGACGTAAAACCCGTCCCGTCAGGGTAGGTAGCGTTACCATCGGTGGTGGTTATCCCGTGGTCGTGCAGTCGATGATTAACGAGGATACCCTTGATATAGATGGTTCCGTGGCTGGTATCCGTCGCCTCCATGAAATCGGTTGTGAAATTGTCCGCGTCACCGTGCCGAGTCTGGTTCACGCCACCGCTTTAGCTAAAATTAGGGAAAAACTGCTGACCACCTATCAACCCGTGCCGTTAGTAGCCGATGTACATCACAACGGCATGAAAATCGCCCTAGAAGTGGCCAAGCACGTCGATAAAGTGCGGATTAACCCCGGTTTGTACGTTTTCGAGAAACCGAAAGCCGACCGCAGCGAGTACAGTCAAGCAGAATTTGATGAAATTGGCGAAAAAATCGCCGAAACCCTGAAACCTTTAGTAGTTTCCCTGCGAGATCAAGGTAAAGCGATGCGAATCGGCGTTAACCACGGTTCTCTGGCCGAAAGAATGCTCTTTACCTACGGCGACACCCCCGAAGGAATGGTACAGTCGGCTTTAGAATTTATCCGCATCTGCGAATCCCTCGATTTTCGCAATCTGGTCATTTCCCTGAAAGCTTCCCGCGTGCCGGTGATGGTGGCCGCCTATCGTCTCATGGTTAAGCGCATGGACGAGTTAGGTATGGATTATCCCCTGCATTTGGGGGTTACTGAGGCAGGAGATGGGGAATACGGACGAATTAAATCCACTGCCGGGATTGCCACTCTCTTAGCGGACGGTATTGGTGATACGATTCGCGTTTCTCTGACGGAAGCTCCCGAAAAGGAAATTCCCGTCTGTTACAGTATCCTCCAGGCCCTGGGACTGCGGAAAACCATGGTCGAATACGTTGCCTGTCCTTCCTGTGGTCGCACTCTTTTTAATTTAGAAGATGTCCTGCAGCAAGTGCGGGCAGCGACTCAACACCTCACCGGACTCGATATCGCCGTTATGGGTTGTATTGTCAATGGACCGGGAGAAATGGCCGACGCAGACTATGGTTATGTGGGGAAACAGGCCGGTTATATCTCCCTTTATCGCGGTCGCCAGGAAATTAAACGCGTCCCCGAAAATGAAGGTGTAAGCGAGTTGATTAATTTAATTAAAGCCGATGGCCGTTGGGTAGAACCTTAATTAGTTTTACCGGTAGGGGTTGACATCTATTCAACCCCCGATCATCGGCGAGGATTTGTTACAATAGAAAGCTTGCTAGAAATTGCCGCCCCAGAGAGTTCATGCTACCCACACGCGATTGTGTTCGTCAAACCCCCGCTTACACTCCGGGAGAACAGCCCCAAAGCGCGG
>NZ_JASJFF010001038.1:0-2583 GCF_030065435.1 Microcystis sp. M53603_WE2 | reverse complement strand
TCGCTTAATTTCGGTAAAGACCCCTTTAACATCGTCTTCATCACTGACTAGATACAAATTCCTTACCTAGAATATTACCCCCGTTAATGCTCATCCCATAACGGTAAAACCGAACTCTATTGGCAGTGATATCCGCGTTTTTATAGCAGTTATCTTAATGGTGAGGTACGAATTTTTGGTTTTGGGGAGTCGGTCGTCGATACCAAATTAGGTTACACTAAATCCGTTGAGCATAGGCTACTTATGAGGACAGGCACTCATGCACTCTTGCAATAGGCAAAAGGGGGAATAAATAATCATTCTTTAATAACCGGATTTAGTATTACACTTCATCTTTAGTTGATCACCTATGCCAGTTGTGGGGTTCGTGGCTCAATTCAACCTCGATAAGTCTGATATTTAATTACACCTCCCCACTTATGTATTTTTTTGTTACATTTAAGTATTTTTTGCCTATCTATAGTTATTATTGAATGAGTTAAAGTGTTCCCCAATTATTTCCCCAACTAACCAATCTTTGATCTCAAAACCTTTTGCCTTGACGTTAGGTCAATGGGAGGAATCATCGGGTCTTGGAGGGACTAACATAAATTATGACACGCGACAAACTTTTGAACTTAGGAGAAATTAGTTATTCAAACCAGTTCTTTATTAGATTATTTCTGGTGATTTCTTGTCTTTTTGTCTTTTATTGCCTATAATTTTCCTCACTTTTCTCATTAACAAGGAGAATACAATCATGCAATCTCTCAACTTTTCTATTATCCAAGAAATCAAACATCAAGGAATTTGTGATGCTTCTGCAGCCACTGCTTTAGGAGAAAATAAATTTGTTGTTGGTAATGATGAGGCGGATCCAGAATTAGGTAATATTCTCTGGATTTATTCCTCTCAAGAGTCGGGAAAAGCACTGGAAACAATTGACATTAATGGTTGGCTGAAAAACAATCCTAAAAATAAAGAAATCGACTTGGAGGGGGTAACTGTACTCAATGACATAATCTATTGGATTACTTCCCATGGCCGCAATAAAAATGCTGAACGAAAACTCCCTCGTCATCAATTTTTTGCTAGTAAAATTACCGATGACGGCTCTAGTATAGTTCAAGTGGGTGAGTCTTATACTCAGTTAGTCTTGCGCGATATTATCGAAGACTCTCAATTGGCTGAAATATTTGATTTCAAAACAGCAGAAACCAAAGCTCCCAAAGCTAAAGGTGGATTAAATATTGAAGGTTTAACGGCAACTCCAGACGGAAATATCTTAATCGGTTTTCGTAATCCTGTCCCCAACGATAAAGCTCTTTTATTAACTCTAAAAAATCCTTACAGTTTAGTTAATAATTCCAGCAATGCTCGGTCTGATTTTGGTGATCCTATCCTGTTAGATTTGGGAGGATTAGGAATTCGTAGCATTGAATTTTGGCCAGCTTTAGAAGTATATTTAATTATTGCCGGAGAATTTCATGGAGGCGATCAATTTGTTTTCTATACTTGGTCAGGAAAAAAAGAAGATGCACCGGAAAAGATAGAATCACTGCAATTCCCTGACGGTTTTCGTCCAGAAGCTTTGTTGTTTTATCCCCATTTCCCAGATCGCTTTCAGATTTTAAGCGATGATGGTACAATCGAGCGAGTTGGTAATACTCCCTGTAAAGATATTATCGATAAAAATAGTCCCGAAAAATATTTCCGCAGTATTTGGGTAAAAGTTAATTAATACCAATTCTCACCCATCAAAACTACAGATCGAATTATCGAATTTAAGTTCCCATTTCCCCTTTTTCCCATTTTAAGGGAGACGAAGGCAGGGGGATCGAACTCTTGTAGCCGGATTTTGGAGAATTGATATAATTAGACATCCCTCTTAGTGGAACCTCAACAAAACCTAGAACAAAAATAGCTTTAAACCCATATAGGGATAAGCTTTAAGCTCAAAAAAACCGTTGATCACGTCTTTTCAATGGTTTTTTATCCTAGAAGCTCTATCTCAATGGAGCGAGAGGACTCCCGTTAAACCGCGTAGCGGTTAACGGGAGATAAATCGCCACCGGAATGAAACTAACGCGGTAGCGTTTCCACTTTTGGGGAGTTTTGGTTCTCGACGTATTTTTTTAGTTGTTCGATGGTAACGCCGCCACAACTAGCCACGAAATAACCTCCCGTCCAAAAATAAGGTTTATTGTCGAAATACTTTGCCGCCAAATCCAGAAATTCTTTTCTAATTAAGCGACTACTAACTGTTTTAAGGTTAGCGATTAGTTTGGATAAAGCAATGTCAGGTTTGTCATCGATAATCAGGTGAACGTAATCCGATTCACCGTTGAAATCAAGTAATGTGCTGTCCCATTTCGTGAGCGTTGACACAAAAATTTCTTTAAGTCGGGCTAAGATTTCATCGTTAATAGCAATGGCCGGTATTTGATGACGAATACGACGTGAGCGGTAAGTCTATAAACAGAGCGAAATCCATGATTGTAATCGGTTGACATATTAGGCAGTAAGTGTTACAATTCAATTGTACATCACGAAACGAACGACAGTGATAACGCTTACCTACCAGTACAAACTAAAGGTAAACAG
>NZ_JASJFF010000363.1:0-1513 GCF_030065435.1 Microcystis sp. M53603_WE2 | reverse complement strand
TTAAAATAAAGCTTTTGACCTGTTAAAGTCCGATGTTCATGCTGCGAAAATAGGATTGGGACGTTCAAAAACCTTGCATTATCCTTCTTGTAGTACATCGCTTGGTACAAAAAACAAGGGCAACAAAGCCTAAAACGACCGGCTCCTGACGACCGGCTACTGACTCCTACCCCCAGGAAAAACTTTTTCAGCAGACCCTATTTATTCTTGCCACTTCCTAATTCATAATTCATAATTCCCGCTCCCCCGCTCTCCCGCTCCCCTATACCTTTTAAACAGGATTTAGTATTAGAGGTTTAATCAATAAAAGGGCATCAGCAAATGATGCCCTGTGGCTGAATATTTAAGTATGGTCATTTCAATTAAAATTGAGAATATCAATCCCAGAGTTCATAAGGGTTTTGTCGGTCTAGAGTGTCTCAGACTTATCTGAAATGACTATAGTTACAGATTTGATCCTAAGGATGAAGTATGCTCTTGTGTGCGCTCGTCTCCTGACTCGGAGAATTCTGACTCCCGAAAACGAAAACTTTATACTTCATCATTAAGATAAATCCCCTGCTTAGGCAGTGCGTTTTTTCATACTACCTAGTTCTCGAATGCCTAACCAACCGATCAAACTATAGCAAATCGATAGCAACATACTTTGAATACCAATTCTTAACCACTGTTTCAAAGCCTCTAAGTTAGCTTGGCTTTCTGCCTGTTTTCGTCGATCTTGCAGCTGAGTTTGTAGCTGATTTTTGATCTCATCTAATCGCTGTTTAAACTCCTTCGGTTTTTTGGATAAATCCCGTAAATTAGTTAATTGTTCTCTTTGTTGGCGGAGGGTCTGTAACTGTTCCGTGTTGATCGGTTGTCCTTGGAAACGACCAGTTTCAATCACTTGAGTTCTCTGAGATATCTGCTGTTCTAATAGTTGGGGATTTTGCGATAGAGTATTTAACTGGGCTAAGAAAGCCTGAATTTGTCCCTCTCCTTGGTCAACACCCTGTTCAATTTGAGTCAAAGCGTTGTTTTTAATCTGGTTGATATTATTGATATGAACAGGAATCATCAACAGAAAAACTAAGCCTAACAGTGTGGAAAGAATAAAGATCGGCCAACGCAATTCAAACCGAGATTTTCTAGGAATGACATCTCTATTGTTAGCGTCAATCCAGTAAGCGATTAAAACGAGAACGATACCCAGAAGAGGAACAATTCCTCGATCGACAAAGGTGGTGACGAAACCTACCTGCCATTGGGATTGATTAAATCGATAGGGCAGCGGCAGGATAAACCCATCCAAAAGGAAGGAAATAATGAAAACCAATCCCGCTAATTTCAGGGACAAAGAAGTAAAGCTGTTCATCGAAAAAATGGGTCTGAAACCCCGCCCTTTAGCGATAGCGGAGGGCGGCTTTATATGAGTTAGCGAGAAACAATTAAACCGTTAGAACGACGAATTAACTGAATCTTGCTAACAGCTATCTGTCCCAATCGTTGACCATTGGTATCGCTTACAGATAGC
>NZ_JASJFF010001080.1:0-2318 GCF_030065435.1 Microcystis sp. M53603_WE2 | reverse complement strand
GCTAATCTCTATCACGCCGACCTGCAAGGGGCTAATATGAAAGGGGTTGAACTGCTGCGAGCTAATCTAGTAGGAGCCAATTTAAAGGAGGCTAATTTGTGCAATGTTGACCTCAGAAAAGCGGATTTAACTAATGCTAATCTCCAAGATGCTTTACTTACTGATGCTAATTTAATCGGGGCGCATTTAGTGGGGGCAAATCTAGCGGGAGCCAATTTAGTGCGGTCAAAAATGACCGATACAGAAGCAATGCAGGCAAATTTCCATAGTGCAATTATGACTCAAATAAAATTCGATCGAGCTAATCTTAGTCAAGCTAATTTTCAAGCAGCAAGAATGAATCATGCTGACTTAAGAAGGGCTAATCTTTCAGGAGTTAATTTCAGCGAAGCTGACTTAATCGATGCTTTCTTTGCTAGAGCAAATCTCACCGGTGCCGATTTAACTAATGCTAATCTAACTCGTGCCGAGTTAATGAGTGCTAATCTGATGGGAGTTAACTTCCGCGGTGCAATTATGCCCGATGGCCGGATTAATAATTAAAATTACTTAGGGTTGGCTGAATAAATCTAAAAACCTTGTTGGGTAAGACTTTTAGACTTTTTTTCCCTCAAAAAGTGCCTACCATTGGAGTGATCGGGGGTAAAATCCCTGGACTTTTTCCCTGAAAATTAGGTAATTGACCCCCTCAAAATCGGTAAAACCCTACACCCCACACCCCACACCCCACACCCTGTCCCCACGAAAAACTTTTTGCCGCAAGCCCTACTTAGACATTGTTGTTAGCAGTTATTCTGGTATAATTTAGGGGTAGAATTGAGGGTAGTGTTATGGTTAATCCAGCAATTATTGCAGAAGATATGGGCAAAATCTACACCAGCATTACAGTTATCAATCGAGCGGATCAAATTCGTGCAGAGGATGGTATGATCGCACCGGAACAAATTCGCTCTCTTACCCTAGAAAATGTCTTGGTGGATACGGGAGCAACTACTCTTTGTCTGGTGCCGGAAGTAATCTCCAGCTTGGGTTTACAGCTTTTAAAAGAAGTAGATGTGGCTACGGCTAAAGGGATAGGAAAAGCGAGAATTTTTCGCGATGCTACCTTGATTATTGCGGGACGGGAAGGGACTTTTGAATGTTTGGAATTACCTGGAGGTCAAAACAACTTATTAGGAGTAATTCCTTTAGAAGCTTTGGGATTAGAACCAGATCTTCGCAGCCAAAAACTACGAGTTTTACCCACGGAATCTAACGAGACTTATTTAACAATTTTATCGAACAAAATAGCTCTATAAAATCACTTTTTGTCTGACTGTTCCGGCTCTTTCAGCTATAGCGATAATCTCGATTTCTTGACCAGAAACTCCCTTAATCACCCATTCCACCGTACAGCGATAATCTAAACCGTGAGCGAGACTACTATATACTTTATTTGATCGCCCTTCTAAGTGACCGATTTCCTGCTCTAATTTTCCCACTATTAAACTCACCTCATCGGCTAAATTTAACTTGACTTGAATGGGACGAACGATCTTTCTTTCCAGTGCCTTTTTACTGGTATAAGTGGGTAAAAATCCCTGATTTTCTAACTGTAAAACCAGATGATAAATACCATTTCCCTCCGACTTAAGATCAAGACGAGAGATAGCTAAAAGAGGTGACATTAAAGCATGGGCAATAGTAAACTGACATTGTTTCTCACATAAATCTGGTAAATACTTTTCTGGGGCATTTTGCCAGACATTTTTAAAGTCCCAACCGCCAATTTCCACCTCTCCCAATTGGGGGTGATCAAAACTTTGCCAATTAATAAAACCCTTTCCCGCCAAATTCTCATCATTCCAACGCTGTAACTTCAATTCATCTTCCAAAGGATGCCAGCGAAACCATTGAATATAATCATCTTTTTTCACTCCCGCTTGGGTGGGTGCATCCCATAACTCCACCGTAAAACCATACCAACCAAAATGATCGTAACCGTAATCATCCATGGCACCGTTAGTCACTTCTTTGGGATGATAACGAAAATCGTGATAGACAGAAACGCATTCATAACCAGTCATTGCTTTTCCCTTGTCAGCAATATATTTATACATTTCTAAGTCTTCCACGGGGAAATATTCATCGGGATGGGTGCTATAGGGACGCAACATGACTGCTGAATAGGTATGATAGGTAACGAAGCCATTAATATTAGTGTTATTTGCCCAAAATTCCGCTTCTGCACGGGTTTCTGGCTCCGAAAAAGGAAAATCTCCGGCCCCCTGTTGTTCCCCTTCAGGAACCCAATAAACGGGATAATTGCGGTTAAAATC
>NZ_JASJFF010000334.1:0-1302 GCF_030065435.1 Microcystis sp. M53603_WE2 | reverse complement strand
GATTTCTGGCAATCGTCCGATCGCTCTCAGTCATCTGCACATTAGCGAAACTTATACAGTCATGGGTAATCGTCCCGTTGCTTCCAATGAAATCGATGATCCCGAAACTTTAATGGGATTTTTGGATTAATTGTTTTGTTGATCAAGACGGATTTTTTCCCTGTCCCGGACGGGGAATTTATTTTTTCTAGCCCACCGTTTTTAATCCCGATGCTGTTTAAGCAAAAATTTTTCTTAATTGTCTCGTTTCTAATAGTGGTTTTTTGCGGTTTCGGATTATTAAATTTTACCTACGATGCTTCAGTTTTAGCGCAAGAGGAATATTATCAGATTCGATCGCTTCATAGTCGCGATGGTATCGGTAAATTTTATCTAGGACGGGAAATCGCTAAAGTCATGGGACACCAAGAAATGTTATGGTTAGAACGTCCTAGTCGCCGTTTCACGGAAAAACCCGATGATCTGATCACCGCACTACATTTAAAACCCACAGACCTAGTGGCAGATATCGGCGCGGGGACAGGTTATTTGAGTTTTCCTATGGCGAATTTAGTAGAACAAGTTTTCGCTGTCGATGTGCAACCGGAAATGTTAGGGGCAATTGATTTTTTAGCCGAGGAAAATCAAGTGAAGAATATAACCACAATTCTCGCCACAGAAACCGATCCCAAATTGCCTATAAATGCGCTCGATTTAGCTTTAATGGTCGATGCTTATCACGAGTTTTCCTCTCCCCGCGAGATGATGGAGAATCTGGTCAAATCCTTAAAACCCGATGGTAGGGTGGTATTAGTAGAATACCGTCGTGAAAATCCCCTGATTCCCATCAAAGCCCTTCATAAAATGACCCGCAGACAGGTAGAAAAAGAAATGGCCGCTGTTGGTTTACTGCCAGAAGAAATCATCGAGACTTTGCCCCAACAACATTTAATGATTTTCCAAAAGGCTGGTTCTTCGGGTTAATTTTATCGGTAAGCTTGGGTATCATAAGATTATCTAGGCAAAGAGGTAGATAAACATGGATATCGACGATCGAGTAGATTCTCTCTATAAACTAGCCAGAAATTATCCAGATAATCGGGAGTTACAAGAAGCTGTTGCTGTAATTAAGTCCCTGCGAAGCTCTCAAGGACAATATAAACGATGGAATCAGCAATATCGGGCTCTTCGGTTTGTGTTATGCAATGGATGGGGGTTATAAGGAATGAAACCCTTATAGAGACAGACATTACCGCGATTTTTGTCAATTGTTTGCGATCTAGAGCGAACTAATCAATTAAATCTCTTGCCAGATAAGGATTT
>NZ_JASJFF010000860.1:0-5592 GCF_030065435.1 Microcystis sp. M53603_WE2 | reverse complement strand
ACTCGACCGACCCAACTGCAACAAAAAGCGTTAGATTTATTGGGAGTTTCCCTGATTTGTACCCAGTAACGGGGCGGCGGAAATTCTCTTAATCCCTTCTACAGCACAGGTTATGGCTTTTTGTCAACGGGGAAGTCCAGTTATTGGAGTTTTACGAGTAGAAACAGCTTGAATTATCTTTAATTTTTCTAGTTCATCGCTCTCTAGAGGTATACCTAAATTTTCGACATTAACTGGCTCAGAATTAACTGCTATATCGACAATTTCTGGGTGAGGAATTTGATAGGTCTTACATACCTGATAATGTTCCCGTAAAGCTTGACCATTACTGCCGTGTTCTAATCCTTGCAGATTTAAATAATACAAGCCCAAAATCTCGGGAATTAAGGACATTTTTGCTCCTTGACTAGCAATTCTTAACCAAAATTCATAATCGCCCGCACAGCGAAAATCCTCTTGAAAATAACCGTATCGATCGTGAAGTGATTTGCGCCACATCGGTTGAGAACCTACACAACATCTCTGCCGCAGCTCTTGATAGGAATAATCAGGCCAATTCCAGCGTTTTAAAGCTGAGGTAGTGGCAAAAGTATCATTCTTAATGGTTGTAATTAATTGATCGCCATAAACTAAACTAATCTCGCGATGTTGGTCGAGATAACTAGCCATAATTTCTAGGGCATTGAAACAGCGACGATCATCGGTGTTAGCATTGGTTAGATAACGTCCCCGCGCTTGTTTAATGCCGCGATTCCAAGCTTGATAAAGGGTTTCTCTTGCCTCCGTCCGCTGATAAATAATTCTCGGATATTTTTGTTGAAACTCTAGGACTATTTCCCGTTCATTTTCGGGGGAAGCACTATCGATAACAATAATTTCTAATTCTCCCTTTTGATAAAGGGTTTGTGTAACTAAATCCTCTAGACATCCTCGGATAAATTCGGCTGATTTATAAGTAGAAACAATAGCAGAGACTGTTATTTTTTCCATAGATGGGCTAGATTTTAAACTATAATTCATCGGATTATCTTGAAGGGGTTCCACACCTTGAAAAACCTTGTTAATCAGGGGTATAAGATTTTAAGATTCTATATTCGATCGAGGGAATTGTCAAGCGATTATCATTAGCTTGTCTAGAATAAGTAGAGACAATTGCAGAGACTGTTATTTTCTCCATTGATAGGCTAGATTTTAAGCTGTGATTCATCGGGTTATCTTGAAGGGGTTCCACACCTTGAAAAACCTAGTTAATCAGGGTTGTAAGATTTTAAGACTGGCCAAACGAGAAGCAATCAGTTTCAAGTGATCGCTTCTAGATCGATTGTTAACCACGGGTGTCGTTCGAGGATTTCCTCGGTAACAGAGCGCGCTCTTGACTTCGTGTGGGCCTGTAGGAGCGATTTCGGGTGAACCCGATAGCGGGCGAGGATTTCTGGCACTAAAACCCCTTGAAAATCCTGTTCGACGAATTTACACCAGAGATCGAAATCCTCCCAGCCGTAGAGCCACATATAGGAATAGCCATTCACCGCCTCTAGCGCGGTTCTCCGAATCAGGGCCATATTATCGATATAATTGCCACGGGCAAGAATTTCCGCGCTCCAGTTCTGATTTCCCAAAATTCCCGTTTCCGCCCCGAATTTCTCGATCAGGGGATAAACCATCTCGGCCCCGGTATCTTCTATCACTTCTAAACACCGTTCGAGACATCGGGGGTAGAGGGTATTATCGGCATCGAGAGAGAAAATAAACGGGGTATCCGATGAGGCGATCGCCGTGTTCCGGGGGGCGGAGGGGCCGCCGCTATTGCGATCGTGTCGGACGAGTAGAATCCGCTCGAAGCGCTCGGCGTTTTTCTTCAGCCAGTCGCAGGTGATCTCGGCGGAAGCGTCACTGGAAGCGTCATCGATGATCGCCAGATCGAAGGCTTCTAGGGTCTGTTCGAGGAGCGAATCCAGCGTTTCCCGAATATAGTCCGCATAGTTATAGAGACTAACGCAGACGGTAACGCTCACTGGACGAGATCGTTTTTTTTCAAAAAGTAACGAGTGGGGATGGGTGAAGATCATTTCCGTTCCTTCTCCTGTGCCGTGTCAGTAACGCGCGCCGTTAGGGAGAGAAGCTGCGATGCGATCGCCTCTAGCGGGAAAAGTTCGATGATCGCCCGATGGCCGGCGTTCCGAATCCGTTCGGACTCTTCGCGCCCCGCGGGTGTATTCAGGAGTTCGTCGATTTTCGCTTCCATTTTTTCGGCGGGAATCTCGATATAGTGTTCGTTAGGAATCAAACCGGGGAGAGGGTAACAGGGTTCGGTGATCACGAGGGTTTTCTGCCAGAGACCGTGAAAAACGATCCGGTGCCACTCGAAATAGCTTAGATCGCTTTGGTGAATATTGAGCAGGATTTTACTCCGTTGACTTAAACCGATAACTGCCTCGGTGGTGAGGGCGTTGCCTTTTCCCGCGATCAGGGGACCGTCTAGGGGAGGAATATGGAAAAAAGCGCGGTAGCGATGAAGCCATCGGGCGTTTGTCGCAAAAAAGTCCTGTCGGCGTTGGCTAAGATAACCGATAAATAGCAGATCGATCGGGCGATCACCCCACGGGGAATCGACGCTCTCGACAGAATGCCAACGCTCCCGCGGGACGCTTCGTAACGCAAGGAGATCGGGTTTTTCCTTCTGCCACGCGAAAGGGGCGTACCCCGGCAGATACCCCAACGGCAGGAAATACGAGGAGAGTCCGAGAGCGCGGGTGAAAACCGCCGTTTGCCAGTTAATATCGAGGACTAGCGCAGCCTGGCGCAAGAAATCGTAACTTTTGGAAAACCACGCAGTTTGGGGCTGTTCCACGTTGACCAAAATCGATCGGGTGATTCGAGATCGGTCGTTCCCGAGTGCGACCCCGTTTCCCAGATAGAAAAATTCGTGAGGTGCGACGATAATTTCCTGCGTGATGTCCGCTGGGAGGGAATCGTTTTCCGAGAGCCGGAGGGTTTTCACCCCGATCGCCGACAGACCGGCCGCGAGGATATCGGCGATCTCCCCCATGAAATAATTACCGATCGAGCTACAGGAAACGGCGATTTTTTCCTTCGTCGGGTCGGGAAAGTCTGGATTTCCCTCCAGTAAAAACCCGATTTCCCCCGATCGGTACCCGTTCAGGAACGGGTGATCGAATCGAGCGGCCGACCACGCGAAACGCCCTTCGGCCGCACCTCCCCGGCAGTAGTCGAAGAGGGGATTAATTTTCTCGCGGGCGACTCCTGGATTACGATCGAGATAGTAACGGCTATCGAAGAGCGGGTGAGGATCGCGTCCTGCGGCGACCCCGTTGACGAGATAATCCGAGAGCGGATCGACGGTTTCCCCCATCTCTTCGGGCAGTTGTTCGCGATAGAAGGCGGTTTTAAATAACGGGTGAGGGTCGAGGCCGAGACGATAGCCCTCGTTCTTGTAGTGGAGTAGGGGATTCGTATCGATCGATATCTGTTTTTTGTAATAGGTGCGATCGAAGAGGGGATGGGGATCGTATTTTCGGAAGGAGGGTTCCTGTAGGTAGTCGATCAGGGGATTCGCGTCAGTGGGATTCTGCCGGCGATAATAAGCGATATCGAAGAGGGGATGGGGATTCCGTCCAGCGATCGCTCCCCAGATCAGGAAATGGGAGAGGGGATCGATATCGCTTCCCGCGAGGTCTGGACTATTGGCGAGGTAATACTCGGTATCGAATAGCGGGTGGGGATTATAGCCTTTTTTCGCCCCGATTGTCCGATAATGAACTGGAGGCGGGAGATCAGAGGTTTTTACCTCCGGATAGCGGGCCGTGTAATAGGCGGTATCGAATAGCGGGTGAGGATCGTAGCCTTTTTTCCAGCCGACGGTGAGATAGTGAATCACGGGATCGAGATTCGAGGTGATCGTCTCGGGATAGCGGGCGGTGTAATAATCGACAGCGAAAAGCGGACTCACCGACGCGCCCTTGAACCGACCGATCAATCGATAGTGGTCGAGGGGAGCGACTCCGTCGATCTCAGGGTGGTGCTGTCGGTAGTAGTTCTCGTCGAATAGACCGCTCTTAGCGAGAATCCTGACAATTTTCCATCCCTCCAAGGGGGTGCCGAGCGCGGCTGGGGTGAGAGCCACCGCTAGATCGAGGCTTTTTCGGAACGCTTTCCGGACGGCACGGCCGCAGCTCTCGACTAAAGAGTCTCGCAGCGGGGGATCGAGGTATTTTCGCTCGATCTCGTTTTGCAGGGATTGTAATCGGGATAGAGATTCGACGGCCGATTTCCGTCGCGCGATCTGTTCTTCCTGAGTCATGGTGTGTCTGTATCGGTTCGGGATAATGTCCGCTTGCTAGGGGTTACATCGGTTTGTTATCGATCCACAATTCTCGTAGCCTCCAGAAGAAGCTCGTCTCCATCCATCGAACGATGTTCTGGGCGCTTTCCCAGCCCTCGCTGGCCTGTTGCAGTTGTATTTTCGCTTCTTCCCACGCTTTGCGGGTTCGATGGTAGCCGTCGCGGTATTTTTTTAGGAGTTCTCTCGAGCGCTCTAGTTCCACCTGTACCCGTCGCCCGTAGACCTGATACTCGATCCAGCGATCGTGAATTTCTCGCTCGCTCGCTTCAAGGTATTTTATCCGCCCGGCTAGGCGAGCGTTTTCTTCCCGCATCGTTTGAAGAGCGAAGGTATCGATGAGGGCGTTTCCCAACCGGGCGAATCGCCCTCGAATGTCCTCGCACGCGGCCAGATCTCGATCGAGGGCGAACAATATCCGCAACGGGTCGGGTAGATCGCGGCCGAAACCGAGAACCCCCAATCCGTAGCTATGGAGGAAGGAAAAACGGGGATAGCGATCGCCGAGTTCTTTCCAGAGTTTCCAAACCCCGAAATCGGATTCGCATACCTCGATATCGTGGAAGAGAACGATCGCCCGATCGGATAGTTTCCCCCGCCACATCTCGAAATCCCCTTTTACGGCTTCGTAGGTATGGAGTCCGTCAATATGGAGCAGGTCGATCGACCCGTCGGGAAAATCCTTCACCGCGTCCTCGAAACGGGAGCGGAGTAATTGCGAAAATCCTCCGTACCGGGTATCGTGATAGCCAGAGAGTTCCGAAAACACCTCTTCGCCGTAAAAACCCGCCTGCTCGTCGCCGCGCCACGTATCGATCGCCCGGCAGGTGGCGGGAATCTCTAAGCGCTGTACCGCCTGACAGAAGGCGAGGTAGGAGTTGCCGCTATGGGTTCCCAACTCGACGATCAAGCGCGGTTTCAGCGCGTCCACAAGCCAGAACGCGAAGGGAATGTGACCGAGCCAAGGATTCGGCTCGCTCAGGCGATCGGGTAGCCAGAAAACTGGCGGACTACTGAAAATAGAGAGGTCGGTCATGATATTAAGACAAAAGCGATCACGACAGGGTATCTCGCGGGTCACAGAAATTATACAACCCACATTCCGCACCCTCAACTGTCACATAAGCTGTCCCCCTCCAGAGACTTGAGTAAAAATACCTAGCTGGTGAAGGTTTTCTCGGTGGCCGCTAGGGGGGTCTTGAGACCCCTAATTAGGGTCTGCTGAAAAAGTT
>NZ_JASJFF010000033.1:0-5099 GCF_030065435.1 Microcystis sp. M53603_WE2 | reverse complement strand
GTAAATTTAGATACAGAATTATCAGGGTGATCTGTGTATGTCTTTACTACAATACCGCACTACTGCCGTTGTTACTTGTCCCCAAGCAAACACATGGGTACAACTCAGAATGCTTCCCTCTCCATACAGCTTTGATGAAGCTCTACTACTCTGTGAACAGGATCAGGGCCGTTGGGTGGCATGGATTCCCGACTTTGGCGAAATTATCTTGATTGAAGGACAATTTGAGGGATAAACTAACTCTTGCTTACAATTAAAGCAGATAAACAGCGATCGATCACTTGTTTTAATACTAGAGCCGTCCAATCAATATCGGCGGCGCTGGTGTCCCTTCCCAGGGTTAAACGAATTCCCGCTAGTGCCTCTCGATCGCTGTAGCCCATAGCTTTTAAAATTGGACTAGGGGAAAGTTTGCCACTATGACAGGCGGATCCAGAACTAATGCCGATTCCTGCTAAATTAAGCTGACGAACTAGCTGTTTTCCCGTGATTCGACTGTCATCGTCCGGACGGACAATAAAGCTGACGTGGTGGGGTAAACGATAGAATCGGTCCCCCGTGGGCAGCAGATAAGGATAATCAGCTAAGAGGTCAAATAATCGATCTCGCAAGGCTATTAAACGCATTTTTTCGCTAATTAAGTTTTTTTGGGCTAATTCGGCCGCTAAACCAAAAGATGCGATCGCTGGCACAGATTGGGTTCCCGATCGCAGACCTTTTTCCTGACCACCGCCCCGCAGTAATGGTAAAATATCGACACCCGCTCTGATGTATAAAGCTCCCGATCCTTGCATTCCATAAATTTTATGGCTAGAAAGAGATAATAAATCTACGGGCAGTTTCCGCACATCAATATCGCATCTTGCCGCCACCTGCACCGCATCGGTGTGAAAAAGAACACCCCTTTCTCTGGCAATGCTGCCCAATTCTTCAATCGGTTGTAGGGTTCCCACCTCACTTTGTCCGTAAATAATGGAAATTAAGACCGTATCGCTTTGAATTGCGGCTTTTAGGTCTAAAGGATTCACCCTACCTTGACGATTGACGGGAAGACGAGTAATTTGCCAACCTTGCTGCTCTAATTGTTTACAGGGTTCAGCGATCGCCGAATGTTCCACACTAGAAATAATTATATGACGGGGGCGGTTATACTGTTGAGCAACCCCGATAATCGCTAAATTATCGGCTTCCGTGCCGCCAGAAGTGAAGATAATCTGGTCTGGATTGGCATTAATTAACCCTGCTACCTGTTCTCTGGCCATTTCGATGACTGTCGCCGTATCCTGTCCCCAACTGTGTAAACTGGAGGGATTACCCCAATGATGCCGCAGAATAGTGGCAACCCGATCGATTACTTGGGGATGAGTGGGGGTAGTGGCACTATAGTCAAGATAAATTTGCATTATTTTACAATCTGAGAAATGAGAGCCAAGGACAAGCAGCTATTTTCAGTTTAGCGGCTTAGGTTTAACACTCGATCGATTGTCGGGGCAGTTAAATCTTCCCCTGTCAAAAAACAGAGATGCCGGTTAAAGCATCCCCACAGAGTCGATTTTACCTCTCTTGTGTCAATCTCGGCAGCAGACCAGCAAAAGTCATCCCAAAGACAGAGCAAATATCGTCAACAATCAAAGTCATAAAACCGTTCTAAAAGCCTAGTAAACCCGAAAGATAGTCAGGAACGGGGAAACTTTGAGCCATCTTAAAATGAAATGAAAACAGATAAAACGCTGTAGAATAATTGAAGGTTATTTAAGAGATTTTTTCGGCCCTTTCCTGAATCCCAGACAGCCAGTTTTTGATAAGAGTCTGGGATAGGTGCGACAGAAGGATTAAAAGTATCGTGATCAAGACCAACGATCAAATAGGCACAGATGACTAACTGCCACTATTGACAATATTCCTAAGCATCTAATCAAGGGGAAACATCGATCGATAATAATATGCTTTCGCCCTTGGCAAGTTCCAAAGCATAACAGAGATTGTCTCAAGCTGGTCGCGTCGCTAATACTTGCGGCGATTTTTCAGTCATCGGTAAACATTAACCAGTAATCAGTGAACGGCAAACTCAAATCTGATAACTGAGTCAAGATAGCTAAAAAAAACCCATCGCTCTACCATGCGTTTCAGACAAATTTTTATGCTCTTATTACATGACTGACAATATTTTGTAACAATCTATACTATCTTTCCCGTTGAAGACTGTAAATTTAAGTTAATTGCTTCGGTGATAACCCTGAAATAAAGTGATCTTTCTAGCCCAGATGACTAAAAACCGCCCCTATCTATCGACTCCTCAAAACTGTTATGCTTCTAGAAAAAATCTCTTAGACAAAAACTACTGCTAAATCTCCCCAGATGGAGAAGCAAAAGCGATCGAGAGATAAAAATAGTTAAAGCCTCCTTACTGAATCAACAGTTACTTGCAAGAAATCTTCTCGGTTATCACCGCGGGGGAAATAATGAGAATTTTTCACCGTTTCATCACCTTTGTTTAGTTTCTAATCACGATTTTTTAGTCCATGAGTAAACTTTCCAGACGTAGATTTATCTTCACTGCCGGGGCAACTGCCGTAGGAACAGCAATTCTCCACGGTTGCGCCACTCCCAATAATACCGCGACCAGTCCCTCCCCGGCCGGCAGTCCTGCCGCTTCCCCCGTTGTCAGTGGAGAAACCCCCGAAGTCACCACCGCTAAACTAGGTTTTATTGCCCTCACCGACGCTGCCCCCTTAATTATCGCCAAAGAAAAAGGTTTATTCGCTAAACACGGGATGCCCGATGTACAGGTGATGAAACAAGCCTCTTGGGCTGCAACCCGGGATAACCTCGAATTAGGTTCGGCGGGTAACGGTATCGACGGGGCGCATATTTTATCCCCCATGCCCTACCTAATGACCTTGGGCAAAATCACCAAACAGCCAGTACCGATGTATATTCTGGCGCGTTTGAATACCAATGGTCAAGCGATTTCTGTGGCTAACGAATACATGGATCTAAAGGTTGCCCTCGATAGCGGTGTACTGAAAGAATCCTTCGCTAAAGCTAAATCTGCGGGCAAAGAAGTTAAAGCCGCCGTCACTTTCCCCGGTGGTACTCACGATCTCTGGATGCGCTATTGGTTAGCCGCCGGTGGCATCGATCCGAATAAAGATCTATCCCTAATTGTTGTTCCTCCGGCACAAATGGTGGCTAACATGAAAGTCGGCACGATGCAAGCTTTCTGTGTGGGGGAACCTTGGAACGCCCAATTAGTTAACAAAAAACTCGGTTATTCGGCCTTGATTACTGGGGAACTGTGGAAGGATCACCCTGAAAAAGCCTTCGCTTTACGCGCCGATTGGGTGGATAAAAATCCCAAAGCGGCAAAAGCTTTAACCATGGCTGTTCTGGAGGCGCAGCAATGGTGCAACGATCCCGCTAATGTTAAGGAAATGTGCGAGATTATTTCAGGACGGGAATGGCTGAAAATTGACCCCGCCGATATCTTGGGAAGAATGCAAGGTAATATCGATTTCGGTGATGGTCGCAAAATCGAAAATAGCCCCGTAGCCATGAAATTCTGGGCTGATAACGCTTCCTATCCCTACAAGAGTCATGATACTTGGTTTGTGACTGAAGACATCCGTTGGGGCTATATTCCCGCCGATACAGACATCAAAGCTTTAGTTGATAAAGTTAACCGGGAAGATATCTGGAGGGAAGCCGCTAAAGCCCTCAATGTTCCGGCTGATCAAATTCCCACCTCTACCTCTCGCGGTGTGGAAACTTTCTTTGATGGCGTTACTTTTGACCCCGAAAATCCCCAAGCCTACCTCGATTCCCTCAAGATCAAGAAGATTTAAATCAGTGATCACTAATCAGTAATCAGTAACCCGTCAACAGTTAAAGATGATTTGCTGATAACTGGTAATTAATAACTGATAACTGAAATTCTTGCGGAGCAAGCCAAGATAAAAGCTGATCACTGAACCACTGAACCACTGAACCACTCATAACTCAACCACTGATAACTCAACCACTGATAACTGATAACTGATTATGGCTGTTTCTATTTCTCGTCGTTCTCAAGGTCAAAAATGGTTAAAAGACCTGCAAAAAAAATTACCCAAACTAGCAACTTCGGCGATTGCTTTATTAATTTTCCTCGTCATCTGGCAAATACTCTGTTTTAGTCCCGATGCCCCCCTTCCTAGTCCCACCAAAGTGGTTAGCGATACCTGGGAATTAATTATCAATCCCTTTTTCAATAATGGTGGCACGGATGTGGGGTTATTCTGGCAAATTTTCGCTAGTTTACAACGGGTGGCCGTCGGTTTTACCCTTGCCGCTATTGTCGGCATCGCCGTAGGAATTTTAATCGGTAGCAGCGCCCTAATTTATGATGCGATCGATCCGATTTTTCAAATCCTGCGTACCGTTCCCCCCCTAGCTTGGCTACCCATCTCCCTAGCGGCTTTTCGTAATAACGAACCTAGTGCCATATTTGTAATTTTTATTACAGCAATTTGGCCAATTATTATTAACACGGCCGTGGGAGTACAGCAGGTTCCCCAAGACTATAAAAACGTCTCTAGAGTGTTGAAATTATCCAAAGTTGAATACTTTTTCAATATTCTTTTTCCCGCCACCGTTCCCTACGTTTTCACCGGATTAAGAATCGGTATCGGTTTATCTTGGTTGGCAATTGTAGCGGCGGAAATGCTGATCGGTGGCGTGGGAATTGGCTTCTTTATCTGGGATGCTTGGAATAGTTCCATGATCAGTGAAATTATCCTCGCTCTGATTTATGTGGGTATTGTTGGTTTCCTACTCGATCGCCTCATGGCCTACATCGCTAAATTAGTTGTACCCGAAGAAAATAAATAAGTTTAATTGTTACAAGTAAATAAAAGTGGGTGAGGTTCAAAACTAAATTATTAGCCACCCAACCCACCTCACCCCCGATAACAAGGGCCGAATCTAAAACCTAATTTGTTAAGCTAAAAGCTTTGATCTACCTAGTTTCTAACCTTCTTGTTAGATAGGAGAATTGCCAGATTCTTTCTTTTGCCTCTTGCCTGTTGCCTCTTGCCTTCAGAAGCTGATAACTGATAACT
>NZ_JASJFF010001343.1:0-6753 GCF_030065435.1 Microcystis sp. M53603_WE2 | reverse complement strand
TTTAGGAGTTGTCAAAACAAAGCGAAAATCAACAGTCAAGCTGATTGTAGCACCTTTTCCTGACCGGCAACGAAGTAGTCCCCAATTTTTTTTCAATAACCCCTTGACAAATTACACACAAGCTTAACTTCTCACCAATGGTCGCGGTCGGTCGAACCAGTCAAGCTTCCTTTGCCTTAAATGAACAATTGGAAGCGTTGACAGCAGCTATGAAGGCCCAGCGGCTACGAACGGATTTAGAGTCAATACCTTTCGTTAATCTACCGCCCGAGCGGAAAGATGATCTGAAAGAGATGCTCAAGATAGCCCTCTATGGCATCAAACAAGCTAATATCTTCTCAGGACATTATGGCGATGTTTTAGGAGTCAAATTTAGCCCCGATGGTGAGATGATTGCCTCCGCTAGTGCAGATAACAGGATCAAACTCTGGAAAAGAAACGGGAGTTTATTAGCCACTCTTGGTGAAAAGCGTGGTGGACACAAAGGTTCAGTAAATGCAGTGGCTTTCAGCCCCGACGGGCAACTGCTGGCCTCCGCCAGTGTGGATAACACGATTAAACTCTGGCAGCGCGATGGAACCTTAGAGAAAACTATTCAAGGGGATAAAGATGGCGTAAATGCAGTCGCTTTCAGCCCTGATGGTCAGTTGATTGCCTCTGGTGGTAACGATAAAACTGTTAAACTCTGGAAACGAGACGGCACCTTATTGAGGACGCTGGAAGGACATCGGGGGGCAGTTAAGGCAGTCGCTTTCAGCCCTGATGGCCAGTTGATTGTCTCAGGTAGTCGGGATAAAACGCTCAAACTCTGGAAACGAGATGGCACCCTATTGAGGACGCTGGAAGGACATGGGGATACAGTTAAGGTGGTCGCTTTCAGCCCCGATGGTCAGTCGATTGTCTCAGGTAGTCGAGATAAAACGCTCAAACTTTGGAAGCTAGACGATACCTCGCCGACCATCACTTTTAGTGGCCATGAAGCCTCTGTTTACGGGCTGACTTTTACCCCAGATGGTCAGCAAATCGTTTCAGGAAGTTATGACAGAACAGTCAGACTCTGGAAACTGGACGGTACTTTATTGATGACTCTCCAGGGACATAGCGATGCAGTTAATACAGTTGATGTCCGTAACTACGGTAACAACCTGGAAATTGTTTCAGGTAGTAACGACAAAACGGTTAGACTCTGGAAACCTTACAACGAATTAGTGACGACTCTTTTTGGCCATAGCGATGTGGTGTCGGCTGTAGATTTAAATGCTGATGTAATCGTCTCAGGGAGTTTCGATAAAACAATCAAACTCTGGAAGCAAGATGGCACACTGAGGACGCTACTAGGACATAAAGGTTCAGTTAGCACCGTCAAAATTAGTCCTAATGGTCAATTTATTGTTTCAGGAAGTCTAGACGGAACTCTCAGAATCTGGCGGCTAGATGGTAAATTGCTCAATACCTTGAAAGGAGATACTGGTGGTGTTCACTCTGTAGCAATTAGCCCCAACGGTAAGTTAATTGTCTCAGGAAATTGGGATAAAACGCTTAAAATCTGGCGGCTAGATGGGAAATTACTTAATAACCTCAAAGGACACACTGATGGTGTTCAAGCAGTGGCGATTAGCCCAGACGGCAAGTTTATTGCTTCTGGAAGTGCGAGTAATAGCATCAAAATCTGGCAGATAGATGGCCATGGCACTTTGCTAAGTATTGTCACTCTCAAAGGACATCTAAGTTCCGTTTTAGGGGTTGATTTTAGCCGAGACGGTCGAATGCTCGTTTCTGGAAGTGGCGACAATACTATTAAACTCTGGAAGACTGATGAAAAGGGACAATGGCTTCCTTCCTCTGTTAAAACCATCGAAGGACATTCTAATTCGGTGTTGGACGTTAAATTTAGCCCCGACGGACAACAAATTGCTTCGGCTAGTAGTGATGATACCATTAGAATTTGGCAACTTGACGGTACTTTAGTGAATATGCTGCCGGGGTTTGGGGCTGATGTTAACGCCATCCATTTTAGTCAAGACGGTAAAACTCTTGTCTCCGGGAGCAGCAACAAAACAGTAATTATTTGGGATTTGGCTCGCCATTTAACACCTAAAGATATCCAAAGATACGCTTGCAAGTGGTTAAAGGATTATTTACAGCATAACCCCGAAGTAGAAGAGAGCGATCGCCGCCTTTGTGACAACATCTTCGGCGACGATCATTAAAATGGGTCTAGGTGTGAAGTTTAACTACTGATAGGCACCAAACTTAGAGACATCTCCATTATAAATAGTCTCGTTAGGCATTACTGCCTTAAATAAATCTGCTCCAACAAACTTAGCCCCCTTCAGATCAGCCTTGGCTAACTTGACATATCCGGCTCTTCGTTACTTGTTATGGTTCGATAGGGGGGCATAAATCGACTAAATCCTTATCTGGCAAGAGACTTAATTGATTAGTTCGCTCTAGATAAAAAACAATTGACAAAAATGGCTAAATGCCTTTCTATATAAGGGTTCCATCCCTTATAATCCCCGTCCATTGCATAACACAAACCGAAGAGCCACATATCCCATGGTTGCTTCCGAAAAATCCGTCCCCGATAAATTAGATCTGGATAAAATCGCATTTTTGAATTGGGCATTTTTGGCCACGGCATTGGACATATTCGCATCAGAAATGATGGCAGATTCTAGATCAGCCTCTGTTAAAGTCGCATCGGTCAAAATTGCCCCATCCATCCGAGCATTATACAAAACTGCTTTTGAGAGATTGGCCGCCGTTAGATTAGCCGCTGATAAAGTGATAGCCGAGAGATCGGCCTTGGAGAGATTAGCTCCTGTTAGATTGGCTTTTCCTAGCGTTGCCTCTTGCAGTAAGGCTCCTGATAAATTGGCTCCCGAAAGATTCGCCCCAATCAGAGCACTACCATACAAATCTTTATTCGATAAATCGACTCCCGATAGATCGCATCCATTACATTCGTTAGTCAGCAGCAATTTCGAGTAATCCGTAGCAACGAAAGCATTGGCAGGCAAACTAAAAAGGGTTAAACAAAACAGAATCGTGATCACCACAGCCGACAATTGACGAAACCAAAATTTCCTGTTCATTTTTCACTTCTAATTAAGCATTTTTTTGGACAATAAGAGGCGCACTAGCTGACACCGATCTTTCAGGTACAGCGCAGTACTTCAAGCCAACCGAAATTATTTGGCGTTGCTGAATTAGGGGATGAATTGATAATTGTCGATTTTAGATTGTGAGAACGCCTTGTCAATATTGACTTTATTCTGTTCCCTGTTTCCTTAATCCTACTTTCATCTCTTCATTCAGCAATGCCCATTAGTTAACTAAGTTTGACAGAGGGAGGATCACTCCAAGTCCCATACCCTTGTGCTTTCGCTCCGGGGGGATTAACTCCGATCGCCGACCACACAAGTGCTTCAGGATAGGCATAGGGAGCGGCAATAAAAGTGCTATCATTTACCGGAATCCCAAACCGTTCCCGCCATGCGGAGGGAAGTTGTTCCCAAGTAGCGATGTACCAGAGTTTGATAATGTTACGGGCGATGGGTCCTAGTTTTCCTGATGTCAAAACCGCCTCCACACCCTGATCATGAAAGGTTTGCAGTAATTCCTCAAATATTTGGCCACCAACGACACCCCGAACTGTATCAAAGTAAAGGGCAGCTTGGCCTGTGCCTTGCAGATGAAACTGAGAAAATCCAGTAACCGCTGCCGAGAACTCCAAGAAATACCCAGTAAACTCAGGTTTATCAATATTCACTGGTGATTGACCTCCACAAAATTTTGAACTCCATTTTGAACTTCATGGTGCTGACATTTAGTAAATCGGGGCGGCATTAACCCCGTCTTTTCCCGGAATGGGATTGCGAATTAACAGATTAGCCAAGTCTCTGAGTTTGAACATTCCCCCCACCGCAGGCAGTAATGTCTCAGGATGGCCGTTAAAGGAAAATTCAATCTGGGCGAGGAAATGAGCGTAAGCCTGCTGAAATTGCTGTCTGGCGGCATATAATTCTGAATCTTGGGGATAATCACTCAGTTTGGCATTCTCCAAGACCGGATAAACCGCGTCCCAATCTACGGTAAAGGTTTTTCCGGTGGGGTGATCGGGGAGATCTGACTTCAGCGGATCATCTTTATTGATCGTATAGTATTGACCTAATTTTAGTTGCTGGAAACGGTAGTAATGGGAAAGTTCCCGTTCTGCATCATAGATAGTTCCTTGCCTGGAGCCTTCACCTTGTTCTTGAATTACTTTTAACGCACGCTTGGCATCTTTGAGATTATATACCGGGATAATCTCGCCGGCACCATCGTAGTAATATTCCCGGGTAATTTGCTTTTTCGGATCGCCACAGAATAGATTCTGTCCCTTCTGTTTGTACTCTCGATCCAACGCTTCTAAGCCTCGGATGACCTCCGCATAAAACAGCCCAATGCTGTAATATTTGTAGGTTGGATCGTAACCAGGAATCGGCAACCATGAGCCTTGTGTCGGTCGAGGCAGCACTAAAGGTGCATCGTCAGGTACTTCTTTAGACCGTTCAATGTTGAGAAACGTCTCTACTGTTTCCGGGGAAAATTTGGCTAGGCCAACTTGAAAATCATCGGCTCCGGTAGGTAAGTAAGTCGGATAAGTGGGGATAAAATTATTGGCTGTCAGCACTCCTTTTATATTTCCCCCAACGGCATTAAACACATTGGCAGCCAGGGTGAGATGCAGCATTTCCTCCACAGCAATAGCGCGAATAATATGAAAAGCTTCTAGGTTACTTCCTGGTTTGAGGGAGTAAAGGGCGGTCATGTAAGGGGGAATGGTTGCGTGTTCTATCATCATGCCCTGAATCAGATAGTAATGCAGGTCGTCAACCGTTTGAATTAACCTTAAACGATCAGTCATCGATAATACCTCTGGTGGTAGGATTAGTAATCTGTTATGTCAATCTCAAGCTAAGTCCTGAAGCATCTGCTCAGAAGCTCGGAAAACCAGGGCGGCAAGAGGCAATGTTGTATTAGAACTGCCAATAGAAGGCATACTGCCAGCGCCGAGTAGATAGAGATTTTCGTGATCCCAAGAACGCAAATAGGAATCAACAACGGAGTTGTATTTAGTCGTTCCCATTACGTGGGTTCCTGAAAAGTGATTTCCTCCTCGGAACCAGTAGCCTTGACCCTCATACTCAAAATAGGCGGGATCTGACTTATCGTAGTGGGTATGATCTTCTGCTCCCAAGCGCTCGAAGATAGTTCGGGAAAGATTACGGGCATAAGCCATCGCCTTTTTACAGTAATCAGGGACATCAAAATGGATAACCGGACGATAATTACCGAGTTGATCTTTATATTGGGGATCGATGCTGACTCGGTTACTGGAATTAGCTGGCAATTCGCACATGAAAGCCAGTAGTAGCTGCCGTGAGATTCGGCTAATTAGTTCCTGGCGAAGTTCGGAGCCATACTTTTTATTATTATCGATCGCTTCTCGCACCACATCGGGGACACCAGTGCCTGACCATCCCCAACCATCATTGTGGATGTCAATGCCAAAGGCACATTGTTCTTTGCGGAATTCACCATTACGGAAGCTGCCAATTCCCGATGTCACCAAGGGGCCTCGCATCGTCCCCGTCACTTCGGGCATCAAAGCCCAAGCTAACAGGAAGGGATGATCCATGAGATTGCAACCCATCAGTCCACTGGTACTAGGCAAATTAGAGGACAACATCAGCCTGGCATTTTCTACCGCGTTAGTGGCTAGGACAAATAAACGACCCTTAGCCGTGCCAACCGTATAAGCAGGAGAGTTCTTATCCCGATAGTGCTTATACTCGATGCCACTAACACGGCCAGTTTCGGGATCGATTTCCACCCTGGAAGCGACCGCCTGAGTAAGAAGATGCACTCGTTCGGGAAAGGCTATTGTAGTCAGAGTCCTCCTGGCATCATACTTCGCTTGAGCTGGACAGATGGGAACACAATTGGCGTTTCCCTGGCATCGTTCTCCATACTCTACTGGATTTTTACCACTCAATCCAGTGGGAACGAAGTCGTTATCATGGCCGTACTCTTTGTAATCAGGGTTAGGTATGCCATTGCGACCCTGGGGAAAAGTGCTAAGTTTTAATTCGATCTTTTTGCCATTGAGTTCCACTGTCGTCCCCTGAATTTTCTGACGCACTTTCTTATCCAAGTAAGAAGGGGGCATTTCCCGCATGGGAAAGACATAGTCATCGTGTTCAAAAGTGATGCCTAACTCCCTTTGTTCTGCTGCATTTCCAGCAACCCCAATCTCGTACTCTGCTTGGCGGTAGTACTTCCAAAGCTCTTGATCGGTAATTGGCCAGTCAAGACCTTGTCCGTACTTGCTGCGTAACTTGAAATCATCGGGTAACATCCGTAGGGATTTCCCTTCCCAGTGCATAGTGGTTCCCCCTAAAATCCTGGTATAGGAACCGCTCAAGGGTAGAGGTCCTTTCTCTTCAAAGTAGCGAACAACATCATCAGTAGGACTCAGGACATTGGGATTTAAGGGATAGGGGGAGTTACCGTGCTTGATTACCGAACTGTAGAAAGTTTCAAGGTAATTTTGATAGCCTTCAACCCACATTCCGCACCCTCAACTGTCACATAAGCTGTCCCCCTCCAGAGACTTGAGTAAAAATACCTAGCTGGTGAAGGTTTTCTCGGTGGCCGCTAGGGGGGTCTTGAGACCCCTAATTAGGGTCTGCTGAAAAAGTT
>NZ_JASJFF010001069.1:0-1444 GCF_030065435.1 Microcystis sp. M53603_WE2 | reverse complement strand
CCAAAAGGTCAGGAAAAACGCCCCCAGGCCACACCAATCAGGATAGTAACCCCGAAAAAGAGACGATACCAGACAAAAACCCAGGTACTCTGTTTTTTGAGATAATCTAATAACCAAGCGATCGAAAGATAGGAAAATATCGCCGAGGAAATTACCCCAATAGCCAGGGGAATTAGTTCACTGGTGTTAATCTGGTCGAGAACGCCTTTAAATTCCACTAAACCGGCTAAAGTTATCGCCGGAATCCCCAGCAGAAAGGAAAATCGCGCCGCTACGGCCCTTTCTAAACCCATGAATAACCCGGCAGTTAAGGTGGACCCAGAACGAGATACCCCCGGTATTAGGGCTAAAGCTTGGGCTAATCCCATTAAAACCCCGTCTTTTTGTCGCAAAGTCTCAAAACTGCGTTTATGTTTCCCGATTTTTTCGGCCGTAGCTAAGAGTAAAGACATGACTATAGAGGCACAGGCGATCGCTGTCATGCTTCTCAGGGGGGAATTATCTAAATCGGGAATGAAAAGTTTCATTAACAAACCGAAGAAAACAATCGGAATTGTGCCTAGGATAATCCCCACGGCCAAACGAAAATCCTGGGAACGATAATCGGAACTAGCCACCGCTTTCACCATTCCTGTGGATATTTGCCTTAAATCCTGCCAAAAATAGGACAATACCGCCGCAATACTGCCCAATTGAATCACTGCCGTATAGGTGACACCAGGATCTCCCCAACCCAAAAAGACGGGAATCGCTTTTAAATGGGCGGTACTGCTAATCGGCAAAAATTCCGTCACTCCCTGCACAAATCCCAAAAAAATCGCCTGTAACCAGTCAATTTTGGCTAGAGGAATCCTATTCGTGGTTGATTGGGCAATGGCAGCGGGTGTAATCGCCAAAATCACCGTTATTATCGCTATTCCTAGCCATTTATAGCTTTTTTTCAGTAAGGAAAACATCATTTTTCAGTCAAAAAAGGGATGGGGTTTAGGGTGTGGGGAGACCACGTCGTGCGCGTTGCGGGGGGAGATAGGGAAATTAACTAATCAATATTACTGCCTTTTGTCTATTTCCCATTCTCCTATCTCCTATCTGCTATCTGCTATCTGCTATCTGCTATCTGCTATCTCCTGTCTCCTATCTCCTGTCTCCTAATCTCCTGTCTCCTATCTCCTATCTCCTGATTTAAGTATAAATACTTGTTGACAACTCGTAGTCGTTATGAGTACACTTAATTTATACAAACTCGAAATGAGTACGACTTAGCAATTAGGAGTTGACGATTATGCTACCAAACCGAGAAGGGCAGAGAGTTCCCGATGTCACCTTTCCCGTGCGTCAAAATAATCAATGGGTGAACATCACCAGCGAGGAATTATTCAAAGGAAAAACCGTTGTTCTTTTTGCCTTACCTGGGGCATTCACTCCCACCTGTTCCACCTCCCAT
>NZ_JASJFF010000201.1:0-1541 GCF_030065435.1 Microcystis sp. M53603_WE2 | reverse complement strand
TCCAATATTAACCTGACGTTGACGGTTAAAGCGTTGAATTTCCGCAGGTCCACTACCTAAGCTAATTGTCGCCACCGAGTTAAGCGGTACTAACGTCCCATTACTGCTAGGAACGCGCAAATTTTGCAGAGTTTCTATCTCACTGCGTCCATCATTGGCAATTTTTACCCGGATGGGAATTTGTCGGTCAGCAAGGTTAAATTTAGCTAAATTAAACTCATTATCGCCGATTAAAGCTAAAGATGCAGTACGAGCGATCGCTCTGACCGAGACTCCCTGATCGGCAGCCCGGACAGGATCCGGTTGAATAATGATCTCCGGTTTAACTAAACTTACCCCGGAACTGACCTCGACAAAACCGGGTAAAGCCCGCATTTCTCGCTCTAATTTTTGGGCAGTTTGGGTTAAAATATCGCCATTTTCACTTTTTAAAATAATAGCGACATCCTTAGTGCTTCCTGCTCCCCCCTGCGCCCGAAAACTAACTCTAGCACCAGGTATCTTCTGGAAATCCCGGCGGGTTTGTTCCTCAAATTGCCGTTGAGTTAGCGATCGCTGTTCCTTAGGAACTAAATTAACATATATTAACCCCGTATTTACCCGTCCCGAATCTCCCGGAATAGCCAAAACATTAGCGACGGCGGTATTTTTTTGCAGTAAACTATTCACCTGATTAGCCACGGCAACAGTATCATTCAAAGTCGCACCGGGAGGCAATTCTAGGCTTATTGTACTTAATCCGGTATCCCCAGAACTAAATAACCCTTTTGGAATCAAGGGAACTAACTGTAAACTACCGATAAAAAAGGCCAAAGCCGCCAATAAAGTCAGGATTCGATGACGTAAAGCCCAAGTTAACAAACTTTTGTAGGGACGAAAACGCGGGAGCGAGGAGGGATTATCATCACCGGTTTTCAGCTTTTTCGGCTGTAGAATATAGGCACTTAACATCGGGGTGACGGTGACAGCGATCAAACTGGAAAATAGGGTAGAAACCGCCACCGTAACGCCGAAAGGTTGAAAGAATTGGCCCGGCACACCGCCCATAAAAGCAACCGGCAGGAATACCGCTATAATTGCCGCAGCACTGGCTAAAACGGCTAATCCAATCTCTTTTGAGGCATCAAAAGCCGCTTGCAGGGGTTTTTTACCCATAGCTAAATGTTGATCGATGTCCTCCACCATACACACCGCATCATCGACAAGATTACCCAAAGCTAAAGCTAAGGCCAGCAGGGTCATACCGTTAAGGGTATAATTTAGGGACTGCATCACCCAAAAAGTCGGGAAAATCGACAAAGGCAGGGCTAAACCCGTGATAATCGTGGCGCGCCAATTGCCTAAAAATAGACCTACCGTGATCACCGTCATCATACAACCAATCAGGAGATCGCTAAGAAGGCTTTCGTAACTAGCACGAATTGAGTCAGCACGGGTAAAAATTAATTGAAATTTAATATCTTCGGGCAGTTTTTTCTTTAAATTCTCGATTTCTTGACGCACTGCTGTTTCTACCGTCACCAAGGTGCTGCCAGTCCCCC
>NZ_JASJFF010000665.1:0-1455 GCF_030065435.1 Microcystis sp. M53603_WE2 | reverse complement strand
TGGGCTTTTTTTAAGGCATTTCCCATCACCGTAAAGGCGATATCGTTGCTGTCCCCCTCGTGAATCGATTGAATAATTAAATCCACGTCCACCTGTTGATGAGCGATTTCCCCGAATAAACGGGCAGCGATACCGGGACGATCAGGAACCCGTAAAAGGGCGATTTTCGCCTGATTGCCCTCAAATTCCACCGCATCCACTGCTTTTGTCAATTCCAATCCTTGCAGGGTGCGCGGTTTCGGTGCCGGGGATGTCACCCAAGTACCCGGATCCTCTGTCCAACTGGAGCGGACAACCAAGGGAACCCCGAAATTTTTAGCGATTTCCACCGCTCGCGGGTGGAGAACTTTCGCCCCTAAACTGGCTAATTCGAGCATCTCATCGCAGGTAATTTGGTCTAAAAGACGCGCTTCGGGGACTAAACGGGGGTCAGTGGTGAGAATACCGGGTACATCGGTGTAAATTTCGCAAAAATCGGCTTTTAAGGCGGCCGCTAGGGCTACGGCCGAGGTATCGGAACCACCGCGCCCCAAGGTGGTAATCTCTAGTTGATCACTATCGCTAACACCTTGAAAACCGGCGACCACAACTACTTTACCCTCCGATAGATGACGGGAGAGGCGATCGGTTTTAATTTCTAAAATACGGGCCCGACTATGTTCGGATTCCGTGACAATTCCCACTTGAGCGCCGGTTAGGGAGATGGCCGGTTGTCCGATTTCCTCTAGGGCCATACTCATCAAGGCGATCGTTACCTGTTCCCCCGTGGATAATAACATATCCATCTCCCGGCGCGAGGGTTCGGCGGCGATTTGTTTGGCTAAATTGACCAATCCATCGGTGGTTTTACCCATGGCAGAAACGACCACCACCACGGTGTTTCCTGCTATTACCGTATTTTTGACCCGTTGAGCGACCGATTGAATGCGTTCCACGGAACCTACCGATGTACCACCGTATTTTTGGACAATTACAGCCATAGTTGTCAGCGCTAGAGACTTTCTATCTTTGTTCAATCTCCAACTTATCAAAATTCCTAACGATAAGTGGTTTTGGTTAACATTCCTTATGTTTTATCAAATGCCGACTATCTAAATTAATCCTTAAGACTGCACCGGAGAAGGGAGCGCCGGAGCTAGGTTAAGGCAGTCCGAGCATTTGTACTAAAATGTCAATAGGCAGTTTAAATACAGTACATTTATGCTATTAATAATATTTTGGCTCTCTTAGGTTTGGTGGGTATTATGAAAGATATTTTAATGTTAGATACAGTAATAATTATCAATTCTGATCCCCCCGCCTATCGGCACCCCCCTTATCAAGGGGGGCAGGGGGGATCGAATCTAAAATCCATTTTTAATCTCTTCGGGTCTAATTCCCCGCCGCTCGCGGCGTACAATAGAAAAATGAGTGAATACATCCATAAGAGCCATAATGTAAGTGTTTTGCTATATC
>NZ_JASJFF010001301.1:0-15928 GCF_030065435.1 Microcystis sp. M53603_WE2 | reverse complement strand
TCGGGTAAATCATCTAATTCTTGACGTAAAAATTGCATTAATTCCGAAATTTCTAGGGTTGCCGCTTTTTGAGCCATCTTGGAATAATTTGACGTGCTGGTGGATTTCTATCTCACCCATTTTACCTTAGCTGACAATAATTATAAATTTTTATTTCCCTTGAATTCCCTATTCTAAAAACAGAACTATAGCGTTTTTCAGTCTGCTGAGGTACAAAAGTTATGGGTTTTAGGCACTCATGCAAGAGGCAAAAGGCAAAAGGGAAGAAAAATAGGTGTACCTCACTAGCTTAGGAAACGCTATATCTTCCTGAATTAACCCCGTTCATTCTCAGCCAACCTCTTTGATTGCTTGAGTATTTATACTTAATTTGTCCAGCCAATTGTTTTTTTTAGTGATCGCCTCTCCTATAAAATAGTTACTTTGTACTTTATTTTCAATGCCAAAATCGGGGTTAATGCTCTATTTATTTCAAAATGAGAATTGCTGGTGTTCCAAATGCCTTGCTAATCGTAGCCTGTTTCCAACTAATCCTATTTGACCTAATAGGTAAGGTTTGTACCAAATCCACAGAAATTAAAGAAATTCGTTTTAATGTTTCCAACTAATCCTATTTGACCTAATAGGTAAGGGAAAAGCCTCTTACAGTTTTGGAATATATTCCAGAGTTTCCAACTAATCCTATTTGACCTAATAGGTAAGGAGTAAGAGTAGGGCTAATTCATGAATTAGCCCTACTTTTTTAGTTTCCAACTAATCCTATTTGACCTAATAGGTAAGGAAGAAATAGCCGATGCTGGTTATTTTCCTGTAGAGGTTCCCGATTAGTTTCCAACTAATCCTATTGACCTAATAGGTAAGGCAACTATTAAGCAAGCCTTTGACGATTGCGTTTTTATTCGTTTCCAACTAATCCTATTTGACCTAATAGGTAAGGAGTAAGAGTAGGGCTAATTCATGAATTAGCCCTACTCTTTTAGTTTCCAACTAATCCTATTTGACCTAATAGGTAAGGATCAAAAGGTAAAAATAAATGGCGAAATTAAGTTTTCCAACTAATCCTATTTAACCTAATAGGTAAGGACGAATCCTCTGATTTTTTTGGTGAACGCTTTAAGTGTTTCCAACTAATCCTATTTGACCTAATAGGTAAGGGAATTGATATTGATTTCACGAAAATTGACTCTAATGTTTCCAACTAATCCTATTTGACCTAATAGGTAAGGAGTAAGAGTAGGGCTAATTCATGAATTAGCCCTACTTTTTTAGTTTCCAACTAATCCTATTTGACCTAATAGGTAAGGTCAACTCTCGATGGTGAGCAAGCCGCCATCAAAAATGTTTCCAACTAATCCTATTTGACCTAATAGGTAAGGTTTACGAAATCTTAACGAGCAAGCCGCCTATTTTAAGTTTCCAACTAATCCTATTTAACCTAATAGGCAAGCAGTAAGAGTAGGGCTAATTCATGAATTAGCCCTACTTTTCTAGTTTCCAACTAATCCTCTTTGACCTAATAGGTAAGGAAAAAATCCTAGATTTTTGCCAACAAAATTATCCAGAGTTTCCAACTAATCCTATTTGACCTAATAGGTAAGGTAAAGAGTTATGGGAAAAAGTCATTGATTGTGTAGATTTCCAACTAATCCTATTTGACCTAATAGGTAAGGAGGGGCCACCCTTTCCAGACTCACTGGGAACGAGGGTTTCCAACTAATCCTATTTGACCTAATAGGTAAGGATATTGTTATATATAAGGCCTTGGACCTCATGAGTCGTTTCCAACTAATCCTATTTGACCTAATAGGTAAGGAGTCGTAGTCTGGTATTCGGCATTCCGAACTTTTGTGTTTCCAACTAATCCTATTTGACCTAATAGGTAAGGAGTACCCCTTGGAAAGTCTCATCGAGAGGGGAAGACAGACCCCCAAATCGACGCACCTGCAAAAAGAGGGTTAAAAAGTGGTCCCGGGGGGGGTAAAAGTCCCGATACCAAAGGGTAGAACCCTGACTGGGAGAGCAATCGACGCACCTCAACCAGAGAATCGGGGTTTTAGGTCGGGGAGGGGGTGCATCGATTTTCAGTCAAGAGTTAGGGGACAAGCTAGATGATGTAGAGATTTGGGGGTGGTTGAGGAGGAGAACCTCCCATCACCAATAATCTAGAGACAGCTTCTTCGGAAATCCCATAGAAGCGCACATCATCCTCTTGAGGATTGACCCTTTCTACTACTTTAGCGTACAGTTTCCGCCTCTCGATGTGTAATTAATTTTGCTTAAGTAATTATCTGTAATTAATTGTCTAGCTACTGATTAAGGAGGGTAGCGGGGGTGGGAGTTTTTTTTAAGGATTTTTTAACCCCCAAAATCCCCCGATTCTGGCGAGCAATCAGTATCATGGATAACAACAACAAGCTTTAGGTCTAATCCGATAAAAATCATGACCTACCTATCTCCTAAATTATTCACTTTTGAAGACTTTTTAAACCAGTATGGAGATGACCCACGCTATCAATTAATTGACGGGGAGTTGCGAGACATGGAACCCACTGGACTTCAGGAATCCGTAGCGGGAAAAATCGCAGGAAGACTGTGGGGAGAAATCTTGCGATTACATCTACCCTGGACAATTCCTAAAAACTGTTTGCTCCGTCCAGAATCGGGTCAAGCTACTGCTTTACGTCCCGATGTCATCATTTTGGATGAAGTGGACTTTAGCACCGAACCTCTCTGGGAAAAACAAGCAATTTTAACTAGCTCCCAAGCAATTAAATTAGTGGTAGAAGTGGTTAGTAGTAATTGGCAAGATGATTATGCACGCAAAGTTGAAGAATACTCATCTTTAGGTATTGCTGAATATTGGATTGTCGATTTTCGTGGATTGGGTGGCATCTCTTTTATCGGTAAACCCAAACAGCCTACTTTGACTATTTATCAGCTAGAAGGTGATGAATATCAACAAAAATTATATCGTCTTTATGAGCGCATTAGTTCGGCAGTTTTTCCCGAATTGTCTCTGTGTCTTCTCGATATTATGCCCTAAATCTCTAGTAAAATTATGCTGAAATCTCTTAAAAATGTCCTGGGTAATCTGCGTCAATATCCCTATAATATTATCTTTAATCCCCTCACCAATGCAGCATTAGCCATCGCCGCTATTTTAGCACTAATTGCCGATCAATTTGGCCAGGGATATTATCTAATTTTTCTGATTACTTTGGCTCTAGTTATCATCGGTATCTGGCTAGAATCTCAGAAATACGACCTCTATAAACATCAGGCGATTCCTCTACCGATAGTGATTAAAATTGCTAATCCTGCCGATAGTAATAAGGCTCTGCAATCGCTTTTTAATATCATCGAAACAGAAAATAAATACAAAGATCATCAAAATAATCTTGACCAGTATCTCAATATTAGCGAAACAGATTTAATTTTTAACTACTCCTGTGATATTTATGATCAAGAAATGCTGAGAGCTTTTCTGCAAATACTACGCTATAATCTAGAGAAACTTAAGAAAAAAACTCCCCAAAATACTATTATTTATCTTGCCTATATCGGTCCGATTAGCGTCGCTATTATGGTCGGCACTATTCTCGCTACCGAAGGAGTAAAAATCTTTCAATATAATAAATCTTCTGATAGTTATTATCCTGTGGTGGAAATTAGCGATCGCAAACTTAAAGAAGATATTAAGGAATACGAAAAATTTGAGCGTGTTGTCACCGAAAAAGGTCAAGATAGAGTAACTATAGCCATCGATGTTTCTTCCCATAAAATTAATCTTAATGATCAGAGTATTGAAAACTACGGCGATTTAATTTATCTGAAAAGTAAAGGCAGTGGTACAATTGAAAAAAATGAAGATTGGCTACAATATTCTAGAGAAATCTTTAAAACTATCAATATCGCTCAACAAAAAAACTATCAAGAGATTAAGCTAGTTTATTCCATGCCTATAACTTTGGGAATACTTGTCGGAATGGCCGTTCAACAATACTGGCCAATTCTCCTGACTCAATACGGGAATTCTACCTACAGAAATCTTATTAATCTTCAGGAATTTAAACTTTATCGAGGACGGTAAAGATAAAATGAACTATACTGTAATTACCTTTGCTCCTGTGCAAGGATTCATCGGAAAATCGCGTAAACTAAGGGACTTGTACGGTGGTTCTTTTTTATTATCCTATCTTGCCGATGCTATCTGTCAGGCAGCGGGTAAATATCCTGGGTGTAGCCTTATTTCTCCCGCTTTAATTGACGTTAAAAGAGGAACTCCCAACCAAATCTTAATCGCGGGTAATTTTCCCGAAAAAGAGGCCGAACAAGTCTTCGATGACGCATGGCAAAAAGTGGTTAATAAGTGTCGGGTTTGGATTGAACAAAATTTACCACAATACAATTATACTTGGCGACGAGAATGGAACCTATGGATTAATCATACTTGGGAATTCTTCTGGGCGCAAGAGGACTCGATCGATTGTGCGTTTAAAAGTCTGCAACAGAAAAAATATCAACGAGATTGGACGGGAATTAATTGGCAAGGAGAAAGTTCTAGCTTATCGGGTTCCGATGCCATTGTTTGGTATGGAATGACGGATCAAACCCATCCTTTATATTCTAGTATTTCCCAACAAAATCAGCAAATCACTGAATTTTATCAACAATTAAGTCAAAAACTTTCTAATGCTATCCTCGATGAAACCGAACGTCTTAGCATTCCCGAATTAGTCAAAAGAATGATTACATTATATGATATTGGCAAGCCTTTAAACCTAGAACTTCCTAAAAAATTTGTGGAACTAAATCGCTACGAGGAAAAATCCTATACAGGATGGTTTCAAGGGGACGGTGACGGGATGGGAAATTACCTAAAAAATCTGTCCATATCCTCAAGAAAAGAATTTAGTCAAAGAATGCGACAATGGGGAGAAGAACTAGAAAATTATCTTAACTTTGGTCGCATTATTTATGGAGGAGGAGATGACTTTCTAGGGGTTTTGTTTCCACAAAAATCAGAACCAAAATTAACCCTACAAGATTGTCTATATTGGTTTGATCAATTTCATCGGGAAATCTGGCCAAAACACGGTTATTCTCAGGATATAACTGTTAGCGTCGGTTTCGTTTGGGCAGCTTCAGGAGTTCCTCAGCGTGACATATTACAACAATGTCGAGAAGCAGAAAAATCCGCTAAAAATCAAGGTAAAAATCGTCTCGCGGTGCGAATTCTTTTTAACAGTGGTAACTATTTAGAGTGGGTTTGTCCCTGGGAAAACTTAAAAGATATCCTCGATAGTTATTGCGATCGCAGTGAAGGAAAAAACTGGACACATTTCTATAATGATATAGCAACTTTAGAAAATCGCCGCGCTTTTACCGATGATAATCACGATATTGCCAATGCAGTTTTTAACCTTTATTTTAATCAAAATATACCCATTGATACCACCTCTCACCAAGATAGAAATAACTGGGTAATTAACCTCTCAAAAGTGGTCAATCATCTCACCTAAACATAGAAAAATGCTGCAATATCTGATCATAATTAAACCTTTGGGATTTCTCTACGGTAGCGCCGGTCCGTTTCTGTCTCCAGAAAATCTAGTTGGACGTTCAGGAAATCGTTTTCCCCCCACTGCTGCCACAGTTTCGGGACTATTTGCTCACAGCAATCCCACCAATATTCGCGATTTACAAATTGCCGGCCCTTTTTGGGCAAACAGTGAACAACCAGATAACTTTTTTGTCCCCACTCCCTTTATTTATCTGGCTAAAAAACCCCTCGCAAATTATTTTCAAGACCAAGAAAATAACGACAATGGAAAAATTCAACACACCTTAACATGGCAAGAAAAATGGCAAGAGAAAGACAGTAAACAAATTGAGGGAAAATTCGATCGAGATAGTTGGATTCCTATCAACCAATGGTATAATCCTCAAAAAGCCTATGGTTCTCCGTGGCAATATCATCCCCATCTCCATCCGCGTTTGTTAGAGGAGCAAAGAAAGGTAAAAACTGGAGAATTATTCCTCGAAAATGCCGTTCAGTTACATCCAGATGCTTGTCTAGTTTATTTAGCTAATCAACCCCTAGAAAATGGCTGGTATCGCTTTGGTGGGGAATCCCATCTAGTGGAAGTTAAATCACTTGAACTAAGCAGCCATCTCCAAACTTTATTTAATCAAGATGTCGGTCAATATTTTGCCCTCATTACTGCCGCAATCTGGGGAACAAATCGCCTATCAACTCGCAATCCCAGTGATTGGCAATTAGAAACCCTCAACACCGAAAGACCAATAACCTATCGTTATCGATTCGGAGGAAAAGATAAAGTTAAGCGCTTATCTAGGGGACGTTATGCAGTTCCCGCAGGAACAGTTTATCGCTTAAAAAACCCCTTACCATCTTGGCAAAATTGGCAGGAATCTTGGTTCCCCACCGAAGGGGTTTCTCTCAAACGTTGGGGCTGCGGATTAGCCTTACCCTTAGAAAATATTGCCAAATAAAGCCTATAATTATTGAGTAGGGTAAATGAGACGAGCATAAGTGATAGCTATGGCAAAACTAAAAACTAGATTTCCCCGAAAAGCTTTATTAGATTATTGAAAAAGTGGTAATAATCAAAGCTCAAAAATTAGCAAAAATAAAATGCTGCGTATGTTTTTAGATTTTTTGGTAGAAGATGCCTTTAAAAACCCTTCTTCTCTCACTCCTTACACAGAGGAAATGGCTAAAGAAATCGATGAATTATTAAAGGGTGTTGCAATTGATTAGGAATAAACCTATAAGTAGGTAGGCACAATTATTTGTAGGATGGGTTAGCGGTAGCGTAACCCATGCGGGCGTTGGGTTTCATGCTTCAACCCAACCTACGTTCATTTTATATTTAATTCCACCCACCTACTTAAGTAGGTAGGCACAATTATTTGTAGGATGGGTTAGCGGTAGCGTAACCCATGCGGGCGTTGGGTTTCATGCTTCAACCCAACCTACGTTCATTTTATATTTAATTCCACCCACCTACTTAGCTTTGTGCTGTCCTAATAGCCTAAATACCACGATCAAATATTAACAAAATCTTAGAAAATTCTGACATTAATATTAACCTAGTTTAGAATAATCTCTAAGCATCTAAAATACTCACTTTTACCAAAAAATGTATCACAAAAGTTATGGCATACTTGAAACCTTAGCACCCCTTCATGTGGGAGCAACCGCAGGAGAAGAAACGGGTAATCTTAACCTCATTTTTCGTGACCAATTCACCCAAACAGCAATTATCCCTGGTAGTTCTATTCGCGGCCGTTTTCGTGCCGATATGAACAATATAGATGAAAAACGTACATGGTACGGACACGAAACAATCCCAGGACAAGAAGACGGAGGAACCACCGAAGCAAAAGTTAAATTTGAATATGCTTCCCTCGTTTGGTTGCCGGTATTTTGTCCGGGGCAGCCGATAGTTTGGGTTACTTCTCCCCTATTATTAAAACGCTATAAACAAATCACGGGAATGTCTGCAAAAGTACCCAATCCCTATACTGCTTCCCCTAGTTTACAAGCGCGAGTAGTGCAGGGAGTTAACCGCAATAGCAAAGTTTTATTTTTTAACTTAGGATTTCTCGAAATTGAACACTTAGAGGAGCTTTCTTCGTGGATTCCCCCGCAAGCGGATTTAAAAGCTTCTCAATTAGTCGTCGTTAATGATAACGATATATCCATGCTGCACGATATGGCACTCTACCGACAAAGCCGGGTTAAACTACTAGAAGATCAGAAAAAAGTGGATACAGAAAAAGGAGCTTTTTTCAATGTGGAAGCTTTACCCGTGGGTAGTATTTTAGTTTTTCCCATTGCTTGCAAAGAAACAGGATGGCAACCTTTTGGAGAATCGGTAAACCAAAAAGAATTATATTTCGGAGGATTAGAATCCATCGGTTTCGGTCGTTGCCAAGTTACTATTTTAAACTACGCCAATCAATAATTACATTTTATCTAATATTATGGCTTGGAAAGAATACAATCTCGATCGCATTGCTCAGAAATTAGTTCTCGCTGCCAAACTACGAGACCGAGATTCTCTCAATCAATCTTTTAAAATGCGTGAATCCGTTTCCTATGGACTAGAAAGATTCTGGGGTGAACATCTGCGCTTACAATCCAAGGAAACCAATAAGGCAAAATACTGGAAAGAAACTTGGGATAAATTAGTCGAAACCATGGCAGAAGCGGGGATTCCTATCCCTAACGATACCGTACAGGTAAATGATACCGAATCTGTTCAAGCAATGGCAGAAAAACTCTGGGAATTAAAGCTAGAAGACCAGAGAATTACCCTCGCTGTTTTAACGCAACTATGCGATTGTTTAGTTTGGTGGACTCAAAGATATAAAGGAACAAAGGAACGATAAATTATATGGTTAATATTCCCGATATTGGTGACAAAATCCCCCTGATGTTTCGCGCACAAACCAAAGGGCGATCGCAATTACAATATATTGACTCTAAAAAAGATGAAAATGATAGCCAAAAATGGGTAAAAGAATGGATAGAACGAGTCGATGAAAATCCTCCCCAATTTGGTCAAGAAGTAAAAACCAAAGAATATCAAATATCGTGGCGATTTGTCACTAATGGGGGACAAGATGAAGGAATAATTCGGCCTGTAATGGGTGCTTATGGCATACCATTTTATCCCGGTTCCAGCATGAAAGGAGCCTTTTGTCAAGCTTGCACCCCCGAACAAAAACAACGTTATCACCTCGAAAAAGATAGCGATAACCCTAGTCTTTTGCGCTTCCATGGCGGTTATCCCGTTAATGATTGGACGGAAAATCTTTTAGATATTGTTCACCCGCAACAGGGATGGCAAGTAAAAACCCCAAACACTCGACAAAAACCCAGTGGAGAAAGTGGTTTTGCTTTAATTTCTCTCTATCAACCTAACCTAAAATTTGGCATTTCTACCTCAATAGAACAACCCGATTGGGAGGAGATTTGGACTATCTGGGAAAGAGCTTTAGAATCTGGTCTAGGATGCCGTGTTAGTAGCGGTTATGGCTTACCAAAAGACATTAAACCTTCAAAAGAACCTTTATATAAATGTTTTCTGAAAGGCCAAGGAATGGCTCCTAAAAGCCTCGATGGTGCAAGGGAATTTCGACCCAATATTTTTCGAGGAGCAATTCGCGGTCATGCCTTGCGTATTTTTGGCGGTTTAACTGATGCTAAAAATGCCGAAAAGTTAGTTAATCAGCTATTTGGAGGAATTGACGGAGAAGCAACCCAAGGTTTACTAGCGGTCGATTTTTGTGTCAAATCTCTAGAGTTAGGAACCTTTGCCAAGGGTTACAAGGAACCCACCTACACAGTAACAGGAGAATTGCGCTGGATTCTCACCCAATCCCAATCTCTCCCCGAAAACCAGCAAGAATGCTTAAAAAAATTAATTTGTTTTCTCACTCGTTTTGCCATGTTATTAGGAGGATTTGGTAAATCATGGCGACGAGCAGATCATAGTATTTTCTATGAGGATTATTATCCCAATAAACCCTTAATTGGCTGTCATTGGCAATGGGGGAATAAAAGTTCTTTAATTAACGATAATAAAGTCAGAGATTTAACTCATGTTCATCCCTTTATCAAAGATGTTCGCACTATTGCTAAACAATGGATGTCCTTACAAGAAAATATCCTCAGAACTCCCGATAATAGTGCTAACTGGCGAGAAAGTTGGCATCCTAAAAATGTCGAGGTTTGGGGAAGAATTGCCGAAGATAAAGATGATTCCCTAGCCATAAAATGGCTTCACAAAGCCTATCAAAAATTGGATAATTTAAGTATCTATAAAACCTCGGTGACAGGAATAGTAACAAAAAATATCAATCAAGTTGGTTGTCTTTGGCATCGAATGTATCCCAAAAATAATCATCAATACCTAGAATTATTAACAATTTTTCCCGATGACTCTGATGATTGTGCTTATTTTCTAGGTTTTCTAGACGAGAATAATGGTCAAGCGGGAAAATTTCAAAAACTTTGGCCGAAATAATCCCGTTTACAGTTAATTACCTAAGCAAAATTAATTACACATTAGGATTAGTTGGAACCTAAAAAAGTAGGGCTAATTCATGAATTAGCCCTACCCTTATCCCTTACCTATTAGGTCAAATAGGATTAGTTGGAAACGCAATCGCCTCGGGGTTCGTAATGACCGGAAACCCCACCTTACCTATTAGGTCAAATAGGATTAGTTGGAAACAGTTTAGAAACGGTATATTTTGACATATAACCGTTCTTTCCTTACCTATTAGGTCAAATAGGATTAGTTGGAAACCCTTGAATCGCCTTGGCGTGACGCTTCGGTTCCTTTCGACCTTACCTATTAAGTCAAATAGGATTAGTTGGAACCTAAAAAAGTAGGGCTAATTCATGAATTAGCCCTACTCTTATTCCTTACCTATTAGGTCAAATAGGATTAGTTGGAAAGCAGAAAAAGGGTTTCTTTTAGAAACCCTTTTTCTAATAAATTGTGTCAAATATATCTTGACAAAAATCGATAAAAATGCTAAAACCTAACGGGAATATTCGCTTTAAATTACGAACACCTTAGCAGTTATCCTAATAGTGAAGTAGTAAGTTTTCCTTTGGGGGAGTCAGAAACCGATCGCCGGTCAAGGAAAAACCCGAAATTCAACCTATTCCCTCGGATCAAAATCTGGCAGCGTCCCCAGCTTGCGAATGGTCACTTTAACATCCATAGATAAATAGTCATCGGCATCACCAAACCAAGAACCAGAAAGAGGTATGATTTGACCGGGATGACGAGCGATCGCCACTCGAATTAAATCAAAGCCGGCGGTAATTTGATTAGTCGGATCATAATTACGCCAACCGGCCCCCGGTAGATAAACCTGTAACCAAGCATGGGTAGCACCAGAGCCAGTCATCCCCACTTCACCACCGTCGAGGGCAGCATCGTAGAGATAGCCACTGACAAAACGACAGGCTAAACCCAATCTTCGCAAAGCTTCGATCATCAACCAAGCATAATCGCGACAAGTTCCCGACTTTAGCCGCAGGGTTTCTCCGGGGGATTGAGTTCCTTCACTCTCCCTGGATTGGTAGGTAAAATTATCTTTGATAGCCGCCATCATTCTTGCCATGACATCGAGGGTATCATCTTGGTCCCCCGCTACAAAACTTTTGGCCCAAGCTGCCAGGCTGCCGTCGGCATCCTCGGCGTGGGGACGCATAAACACCACTAAATCTGACCATTCATCGGGGGTGTACTGGATGGGAATTTCGATCGCCCGTTGATCGAGGGGAAAATCAGCGATCGCTTTTAAGCCAAAATGTTCCGCCCGTAATCGACAGGTAACGATTAATTCTGACGCTGCTTCAGCGAATTCAATCCCTACCACGTTGTTAGATAGAGTATCCATAGTCCAGCGCGTTTTGGCGGCAATATTCGCCTCTACAGAATAACTGATAATTCTTTCACCGTGACCGGCGCTGGGCAAAAAAATCGCCCGATGTTCCCCAAAAGTTACCAGTTTACGATAATGATAGCTGGTGATGTGTTCCAAGTCGTAGATGACACTCATCCTGATTGTCCTTAATAAAGTAGCTGGTTATAATTGAAGATAAATCCCCCCTTGATCCCCCCTTAATCCCCCCTTGATAAGGGGGGTATCTGACAATTTTTAACACCCACCCACTTAATCACTGACAACTGATAACCGATAACTGATAACTGAAATGACCTCTGACCCGTTCCTCGATCGAGCTTGGAATACCGAAGACCTAGAACAAGCGCTTCGAGGTGTCGGCACTATTCAAGAAGAACTCAACTATAATCAGGCACGCAATTCTCTGAGCAAACTTGTCGATCGTCTGGATCTTACCTCGATCGAGAAAATTGGTCTAGAAGCGGAGATTGATCGCCTAGTGGCCCTGCTAGAAAAACTCGATCGATCCCTGATTCAAATTGCCGCTTTTGGCCTGGTGGGCCGGGGAAAATCCTCGATTTTAAATGCTCTGGTCGGTCAAGAAATCTTTACAACCGGTCCTCTACACGGAGTTACCCGCACCATTAAAGGGGTAAATTGGCAGTTAAGCAGCGATGATACTTTCCCTCATCTAGCGCGTCTGACCCTGAACGGCCAGGGTAATGCTCAGGTGCAATTGCTTGATACTCCCGGTATTGATGAGGTAGATGGGCAAACGAGGGAAATTCTCGCCTGTCAGGTGGCGCAGCAGGTGGATTTAATCCTTTTTATCATCTCCGGTGATATGACCAAAGTGGAATTTTCCGCCCTGGCCAAGTTGCGGGAAGCAGGAAAACCGATGATTTTGGTCTTTAATAAAATCGATCAGTATCCGGAAGTCGATCGCCTCGCTATCTATGAGAAAATCGCCTCAGAACGGGTGAAAGAATTACTCTCCCCCGATGAGATTGTTATGGTGGCGGCCTCTCCCCTCCTGGCGGAGACGGTTCAAGGGCAGGATGGTCGGCTAAAAACGCAACGATTTCGGGGAAACCCCCAGATAGAAGCCCTGAAACTCAAAATTTTGGAAATTCTAGAGCGAGAGGGTAAATCGCTCGTAGCACTCAATTCTATGCTGTATGCGGACGAGGTAAACGAGCAAATTGTCGCCCGCAAAATGGCTATCCGTGATCGCGGGGCTAATCAATTGATTCAAAAAGCAGTGATGATCAAAGCATCGGCGATCGCTCTGAATCCGGTGACGGTGTTGGATCTGTTTACGGGGGCAGTTATCGATCTAGCCATGATTCTCGCTCTTTCTCGCTTATACGGCATCGATTTAACTCGTCAGGGGGCGATCGCTCTTTTACAAAAAATTGCCCTCAATATGGGGGGTATTAGTGCCAGCGAATTTTTAGCGGTTTTGGGTTTAAGTTCCCTAAAAGGACTGCTCGGTCTCTCGATTCCTGCCACTGGCGGCATTTCTCTCCTTCCCTATACTTCGATCGCCCTGACTCAAGCGGGGGTTGCCGGTGTATCCTGTTACGCGATCGGCCAAGTGACGAAAACCTATCTCGCTAATGGGGCCACCTGGGGACCCGATGGCCCGAAGGCAGTGGTAGCCAGTATTCTCGATTCCCTCGATGAAACCTCGATTCTCAACCGGATTAAGCGGGAATTAGGCTCAAAATTGGGGGGTGGGGGACTTTTCAGTGTTGCCAAAGGCACGGCGTAGCCGTCCAGTAAACAGTAATCAGTAATCAGTGAACTGAAGGCAAGAGGCAAGAGGCAAGAGGCTCCCAGAAAGAATCTGGCAATTCTCCTACCTAAAAAGAAGGCTAGAAACTGAGTAGATTAAAGCTTTTAGCTCAACAAATTTGGTTTTAGATTCGGCCCTTGTGAACTGAAAACTCAAATCTGATAACTGATAACTGATCACTGATCACTGACTCGATCAATCCAAGAAATGCTTACTATGGACGATCGCCGCTATAATAACTACCACCCCTTGAATTTGATAGATCAGACGGTAAGCATATGCAGACTTTTCTCGGATGGTATCATCGCTAAATTCGGCGCATTTTTTCGCTTCTAGGGGACAATTTTCTAAAGAATAGCTTATATCAAGAATTCGACGCACGACGGCCGCCGCGTAGGACGGGGAATCTCGACTAATATAAGATGCGATCGCATCCACGTCTTCAATTGCTTTGGGCGACCAGACAAGGCGATAATTCACTCGATCAGCCATTTGTTTAAAAGACCCTCAACTTCTTCTTGGGGGATTGTATTCTCTAGAGAAGCCGCGCTCAAACTTTGACGCACCTTCTCCAGAACGTATAAATGATACTGAATATCTTCAATTGAACAATCATCCGGTAATTGATTCAAGAGGGATTCCACTTTTTGTCTAATGCTATTCATACAAGTTTGACCGAAGTTTTTAAGGAAAAGTATAAATTTAAATTATCTATCAACTATCATCTATAGCAGTTATCTTAATAGTGAGGTACGAAGTATCTGGTTTTAGGGAACAGGGAACGGTTAACAGTAGCTGGTCGCCAAGAGATAATGCCAAATTTCTTTATACTTCATCTTTATGAGAAACGCTATATCATAGATAGAAAACTAATAGTTACGCATCCTATCTTATGCCATAGTCCCCAGAAAAGCGAGAAAAAGTTAAGAATAGATAAGGTGATTATCTCGCTTTTGTAACATTGGGGCGGGTATTCTGTTAAGAATACTTAATAATTCTCCTATCTGCTCAATCCCCGCAACTTTTAGGGATTATTGCCAATAAGCATCTAGCGGCCACAAGACCCCCCCCAATCGCAGCAATTTTTTGTTACATTAGTTTACAGTTCCCTCAACGCCCCAGTGGGTTATTAATTTTAATGTCTTCTTCGGTTCCTTCGTCGGATTTTATACCCTTAATCGGTCAAGAAACAGAAATCTTTAACTGGGCAAAATCCCATTATCGTAACCATACCTTTGCTAAAGATGAAAAAGTAGCCACGCGCCCCGGGCTATTATACTTTGTCGAATCTGGGGCGATTCGTATTCTTGGTAAGGCACAAGTTAACGTTATCGACCAAAAATTCCCCCGTCAACTACCTATTGCCGATAGTGAAGAAGTATTTCTCGGTTTTGTGGGTGCAGGTCAACCTTTTGAGATTGTTTCTCAATTTCCCTTTCAATTACAAGCCCAAGCTCATCTAGACGAGACCGAATTAGTCTGGTTATACTGGGAAGACCTAGAAAAATGGCCGCAATTGCGATCGGCTGTTATGGAAACTTTTCGCCATCAATACCAGCGTAAGTTATTTTGGTTGAGTATTCTCGGTCAAAAACGCTCCCTCGATCGATTAATGGGGTTCTTGGTTATATTATTGGAAGAATACGGTCAACCCTGTGTAGAAGGCTATTATCTCCCCTATCCCCTAACTCACGCTCAAATTGCCAGCGCCATCGGCACTACCAGAGTAACAGTAACAAGATTAATCGGTAAATTGCGACAACAAAATTCGATCTTTTTTAAGCAGGATAATCTTATCGGATTGCCCAGTTTATTTTTGAGTCAGAATTAATTTTTCTGCGGTGTTGCTGACTCAAGCTATGAATGCTAACTGTGCATCCTATCCAAAAGTTAGTTTGGCTCCAGGTTTTAAAAACCCCACACAACAAAATTCCTATCACAAATCAGCAACGCCAGAAATCTATTATGACCGCACAAACCCCGCTATCGCTCTCCGTTCTCTACGAGGAAGATTTTGTTCTCTGGACAGAAAAAACCGCCGAACTTTTAAAGCGAAAAGAGTTTAACAGAGTGGACTGGGAAAATCTGATCGAGGAAGTAGAGTGCATGGGAAAAAGCGAGCGCCAAGCTGTCGAAAGTTTATTAACTCAACTATTAATTCATCTTTTAAAACTGAGTTATTGGACAACGGAAAGAGAACGAAACGCGCGTCATTGGCTAGGAGAGATAGCCACTTTTCGAGTGCAACTGAAAAAAAAGATGAAAACCCCAACACTGAAAAATCATGCCCTTAATTCCTTCGGGGAAGCCTATTCGGACGCGAGACAAACCCTAATTGATGGGAGAATTGTCGATAAAAATACAATTCCCCTAGAGTCTATATTAACTCTCGAACAAGTATTAGACGGAGATTGGTTCCCCATCGATATCGCACCTTTTCTTAGTTAAGACCCACATTCCGCACTTCACTAAGTAGCATAGTAGTAGTATGTCAATTTATAGACAAGGGCAATCACTCTGGCAATAAACATCCGTATTTTTGGCTCTTCGGGACTTGGTATGGTTCGATAGGGGAGCATAAATCGACTCAATCCTTATCTGGCAAGAGATTTAATTGATTAGTTCGCTCCAGATCGCAAACAATTGACAAAAATTGCGGCAATGTCTGTC
>NZ_JASJFF010000997.1:0-6844 GCF_030065435.1 Microcystis sp. M53603_WE2 | reverse complement strand
ATTATTCTCGACTGCTGTTTTAGCGGAGCATTGGTTCAGGGAATGCCAATCAAAGGGGAACTTAACATTCAAGAGGAATTAGGAGGTAAAGGAAGGGCGATTTTAACCTCTTCTAGTCCGATTGAATATTCTTTTGAGTCGGAAGATAACGATTTGTCCATCTATACAAAATATCTAGTTGAAGGAATTGAAACTGGTGCAGCAGATAAGGATGGTGATCAATTAATTTCTGTTAATGAATTGCATGAGTATGCCAGCGAACGAGTAAAGGAAGCTGCCCCGGCAATGACTCCCAAATTTTATCTTTCTCTTGAAGGAGAGGATACTATTTATTTAGCCAAATCTCCTCTTGCTGCCACTAATCCTATATTTATTTATCGTGAGAAGGTTAGAGAAATTCTAGATGAATGGAGCAAGGAAAATATATGTAAAGAAAATTTTAATCGTGTAGAAAGAAACTGCCTAAATGAACTAAGAAACGAATTAGATTTATCATTACAGGAGGCAGATATTATTGAACAAGAGAATCTTGCGCCATTCAGAAAAAGATTACAAAATCTAACAGAGTACAAAGCAACTTTTAGAGAATTATTAGCTGATTCTATTTCAATAACAGAAGGAAACAGAAGGAGACTAAAAGAGTTACAAAGCCGTTACGGGCTGAGGGATGAGGATATTCAGGTGATTGAAGAAGAAGTGCAAAATGAGGTTTATCCCATTACTACGACGATTCCACCAATCACTTCGCCTTCTGCAAAAATCGCCCAAATTTTGCATTCTATAAAAACTTCAAAGCTCCAAAATTTCAAATTAAATCTGCCAGTTAGCATAGGAATAGCATCAATAGCAGTTGTAAGTTTATTTGCCATTTCTCGCCCTTATATTATTCAATCTGATTGTCCAAAACAAACGGACGACTTTATTAGTGAAGGAGAAGAAGTTCTTAATTACTCTCAACCGTTTAACAAGGAGAAAGGTAAAGAATATTTTGCACAGTGTGATTATCAAAAAGCCCTGTTAAGATTTAAGGACGCATGGCAACAGGATAGGCTAGATCCAGAAACGTTAATTTACTTAAATAATGCTTTACTAGAAGCCAATAAAATGCCATATTACACGATTGCTGTTGCTGTTAGTATTCCCAAAAATCAAAATGACTTTAATGATGATGATGGTGATAGTCGAGCAAATGAAATGTTACGAGGAGTAGCGCAATTACAAACAAAAATTAATCTGGGACTTTTAAATGACAATGATCCATTCCTCAAGTATTTTCCAGATCAAGATTTTATCAACAAAAAAGCGATTAATGGTAAGGGATTAAAAGTTGTCATTACTAATGATGAAAATAAAAAATTATTAGCCGAAAAGAGAGCAAAATCTCTTTCCCAGCGTCCTGAAATTTTAGGGGTTGTTGGTCACTATCCCAGTGAAATGACTCTAGCAACGGTGGATATTTATAATCAAAATAATTTAGTTTTGATTTCTCCCGGATCAACGACTAGCGAGCTTACTAAATACCCCAGAAAAAATTTTCTGCGAACTGTTTTTTCCGTCGAGCAACAATCTCCTGCCATTGCAAAATTTTTACAAGAAAAGTCTATTAAAAAAGTGGTGGGCTTTTATAGTGAAGGAAGTCCATTTAGTGAATCTTTTTTTAATAGTTTTAAAACTATTTTTACACGCCCTCCATTCTCTGGAACTGTAGTAAAATTAGATGAATTTGATCTCGGAAATAATTTTAAGGCAGAAGAAGCCATCCAAGAGTTACGAAAAAGACAAGGAAAAATAACAGAAGAAATAGGGCTTGTACTATTCCCAAAAGCAATTGGCGATGCTCAAGGCGATGCAATTAGACTTATAAAACTTAATAATAGTCAAAATTGGGTTATCGGATCATGGGGGCTTCGTAGTTCTCGTACCTTAGAACAAATTAACAACCTACAACCTTTTCAAAAGTTTGTTATTACGGTTCCTTGGGATTCTTTAACCAGTCCTAACCAGGATTTTCTTAAGGATGCCAAAATTTTATGGACTACAACTTCTGTTAATGCAATAACGGCCCTATCCTATGATGCAACTCTTGCTCTAACAAAAGCTCTAGAAAAGGCAAATACTCCCACACGAATTAATATCCTTGAACAATTAAAGTCTCTTGATTTTCTTGTCACTAAAGGTGCAACTGGGACAATTCAATTCGATGAAAATGGCGATCGCAAGAAACTTGATGAAAATGGCGATCCCCAAAATCCCTCCGTAGAATTTGTTCACATTGTGGAGTGTCGGACACTAAGTTCAGATTTTGCTTTTGTCCCAATCAAGTATCCTACTGCTAAAGATGCTGGTTTATCCTGTTTAAACTCACCCAAAAAACCTAGTCCCTAGCTAATCAGGGTTGGTTGAAAAAGTCTGAAATGCCGCTAGGAAAAAGGTTTCGACTCAATCAAGCGATCGCCCCTCTTGTAGGTTGGGTTGAGGAACGAAACCCAACACAGAATTAGATAACCAACTAAAATAATCTATACTAAGCCAATAAAGCCCGTTTTATTGGGTTTGCTGCCTTCTATTGACAGTAGGCTAAAACTAATAAGTGGGTGGGTGGAATTAAATATAAGATGAACGTAGGTTGGGTTGAAGCATGAAACCCAACGCCTGCATGGGTTACGCTACCGCTAACCCATCCTACAAATAATTTTGCCTCCCTACTTAATTAATATCATCGTCGCAATTACTCGTGGACTGGAGACAACAACTGATTATTTTTACCCGTTATCCGGAATTGGGGAAAGTAAAAACCCGTATGATTCCGGCCTTAGCAGCCAAGGGAGCCGAAGAATTGCACCGAAAACTGGCCGAATATACTCTCGGTAAATTAGCGGGTTTGAAGAATTTTCTCTCTCTGATCATTTACTATCATGGCGGCAGCGAGGAAAAAATGCGTACTTGGTTAGGTGTGCATTATTCCTATCATTCTCAACGGGGAAAAGACTTAGGAGAAAAGATGCAAAATGCTTTTGCCGATGGTTTTGCTCAAGGGATGACAGCGATCGCTATTATTGGCACAGATTGTCCAGAAATCGGGGAAAAAGAGATTTTAGCAGCCTTTGAAGCCCTAAAAACCCACGATATGGTTTTAGGGCCGGCGTTAGATGGAGGATACTACCTAATTGCTTTAAAACAGGTCTTTCCAGAGCTTTTTGACGGTATTCCCTGGGGTACGGGGGAAGTCTTGGCAAAAACTCAGACAATCGCCGCTAAACTGGCTTTAAAAACCGCTTATCTGCCTAAATTAGCCGATATTGATCGTCCGGAAGACCTGCCCATCTTAAAAAATTATCTGCCGGAATTAAGGTTGAACGATGACGGGGGTTCCCATGCGGACTAAATCAAACAACACTTTCACATCCCGATTCCGCATCCGCACACAACCATGGGAAGCGGCGCTACCGAGGGAATTTTCCGCGGGGGTGCCATGAAAACCGATGGAATTTTTGCCGTCACTCCAAAAACCGATCCATCTTTCCCCTAGGGGACTATTGGGACCGGGGGTGCTGACTTTTCCCGTCCAGGGACTTTTCCAGACGGGATTGCGAACTAATTCCCGCACCTCAAATTTACCGGTGGGGGTTTCCCAGCCTTTTTTGCCGACGGCGACGGTAAATTGTGCTAAAACTTTACTATCTTGATAAATGTAAACTTTTCTCTCTTTCAGTTTCAGGACCAGATGGGTAGCGAGAGTTTGATTGGCCGCCGTATTCGGGGTGACAGTGCTGATTTGGTTAGCTTGGGCCGGATATAGGGGTAAACAAGTTAATCCTAATCCGATGATTAAGAGGGTCAAATTTCGTTTGAACGCCATTATTCCCACACTCCTCAATTGCGATAGCGATAATTTTTAAGGATAGCAAATAGGGAACTGTTTGGAAGCTCAAGCCGCTTACACTGTGCCAGTTTTAGCTTCGTACTGCCGACAACCTTCACAGGGACCGGTGGGATTAACCGCACAACGCAAATGGGGGGAATAGGCATTAAAACGACAACTAAGATCACCGATCAAGGCCGGTTTATTTTCTGTCTCTAGAGGAATTGACAAAAAATCACTGGCCATCACCGGGCTGTATTCGTGACGATAGCGAATCCCCCTCAAACGGTTACTTAATCTCTGTTGGGATCGGTTAATCAACCAGAGACTAACGAGAGAGGGAAAGAGGGCAAGGATAAAAACAAAGGTTATCCTGATCACGATTTCAGTTTAGGCGATCGCCAGTGCTGCTAACTTATTATCGAGGCCGGCGCTAGAAATTAGGCCATAACTAGGGAAGACTTAAGGGGTTCTTCCTTTTTGCTTTCATAAACTGCCCCAGGACCGGGGAATCCTCTGGTTAGTTCCCGCACTTTAATCTCACCTGCTTGCAGGGATTTGGTCAAAATTTCCATGGCAACCACGGGTTTACCCGCACCACAGAAGAATAAATCGGCGGCGAAATAGCCGTGTTCAGGCCAGGTGTGGATCGCGATATGAGATTCAGCTAAAGTCGCCGTCGCGGTAACTCCGTGGGGACTGAACTGGTGGACACACAAATCGATCAGCGTTGCTTCTCCTGCCGTAATTCCATCGAGGATAGCGCGACGAATGCGCTCGGGATCGTTGAGGAGGTCAGCAGGTACTTGCCAAGCATCGACAATCAAATGGGTTCCCAGTTTGGTCATTTTTTTTTCAATACTCCCTATCGAAAAACCTTCACAGATTTACCAGCATAACACAATTTTTCTAACTTGTGCAAAAAAGATCTGGTTTTTCTCGGTTACTTTCTCTAAAAACTGGGACAGAGCAGGGGAGAAGGGTGTGGGGTGTGGGGTGTGGGGTGTGGGGTGTGGGGTGTGGGGCGAAAGCTTACTTCTGCTTGACAATAGTATCGTTAGGCGTTAGAATTTGATCATCAGTTAATCAGTTATCAAAGTGACAGTTATCAAAGTGACAGTTATCAAAGTGACAGTTATCATATGATCATAAATTTCAAGTCCGAAGAGACTAAGCTCATTTTCGAGGGGTTTCAGTCTCGTCACTATCCCCCTGATATTCAATCGGTCGCTCTACGAAAACTGCTAATCCTTGCAGCGGCGTTATCGATCAATGATCTGCGTGTCCCACCGGGTAATCGGTTGGAGAAGTTGCAGGGCGATCGTCAGGGCCAGTACAGCATCCGTATTAATGACCAATGGAGAATTTGCTTCATTTGGACTGATGAAGGCAATGCTGATCAGGTAGAGATAGTGGACTACCACTAAAATTAGCTAAATGCAATGAACAGCAACACTTCGACACATTTCGACAGGCTCAATGTAAAAGCTCAGTTCCACCGTTTGCCAAATATCCATCCCGGTGAAATCCTCAAGTTAGATTTTCTGGAACCGCTCAATATTACCCCCTACAGACTGAGCAAAGATTTAAGCGTAGCTCAAACTCGTATCGGTGAGATTTTAGCTGGTAAGCGTAGTATCACTGCGGACACAGCTTTGCGTCTGTCACGATATTTTGGTAACAGTCCTCAGTTTTGGCTGAATCTTCAAACAGACTACGATCTCCGTCAAGCTCAGACAAAGAATGCCGAAGTTTATAACCAAATTCCTATTACTCCATTTACAGATTTAGCTTAGGGGACTAATTTTATCTAGGAGGGGGGACGGGATTAGTGGGGACGGTGGGACTGGGAGAAGCGGCGGGAATGGGGGGATTTTCGGGTTTACGGACTTGGGGGACGGGTAACAGATAGAAAAGTAGGGCGCAAGCGACAAGACTGCCTAATCCTGCCAAAAAAGGTACTGTTCGACCGGCCGCCGATTCATTCACCTTATGGTAGCGACGGGAAACTGGCTGTAATTTTAGGGTTAGGTCAGGTAAAGTGCGAGTATCGGCAAAAAATTGGTCAATCGCTTCTATTAAATCGAATAACTGCACGGTACTGATTTCTATCTTCACCGGACTTTCTGGGATATTCAAGTCCGTTGATGGATACCAGACCAGACGATGGAGATTATGGTCAATCTTTTCTAGGTACACATGATCTGGTTCATGGACGGGGTCTTGGGGATGACGAACACCACTCAAAAATTCTTGGGCATACTGACTGACCGCTTGTACCAAATTTTCCAAGAAAACCCGACCACCTTGCAGGACTTTATTGGCCCCGATTAACCGACATTCTACGTTAGTCAAAATTGAGAGCAAAGGTCGGCTATCACCGGGGTTAGCTGGGGCGAAATCATCGCCGAAACCATCGAGAATCAGGGTACAATTGGGCAGGCTATACTGTCTTCTCATTTTTACACTATCTCCCCATCAAATAAACTAATCCAAAACCGCTGCATTCCCGTCGTACCAGTACAAAATAATAACTGATCGAGGAGGGATAAAGCCAGTTCATTTAAAGCATTTTCATCGGCTAGATAAACCGATACTTTGGCCCGGCGGGGGTTCATGCGACTGCGAAAATTGGAGCGAAATCGTTCTAGGTATTCTGATAAAAGAAAATTATTATCCACGGGTAAACCCTTTGATTCCATCTGTTGCCGCGCTAACAGTAATTGTCGGATGGATATAGCTAGGGGTTTGGCCCGGTAACTGGCAATGATAACTAAAGCTTTTGCTTGGTCAAGGGTCAGACGGTCGAGGGTGTAGGAAATTCGCCACGGATTAGTACAGCGTAAGCGCCAGAAAATAATCCGGTTTTTGATAATTTTATCGAGTCCTAGTTCTTTACAGAGGGCTAACAGGGCCTCCCCGGCACCGACTTCTAAGGATTCCAACGCTAACAGCATTAAATCGATATGCTGTTGGAGATGT
>NZ_JASJFF010001277.1:0-3360 GCF_030065435.1 Microcystis sp. M53603_WE2 | reverse complement strand
TGGGGTGTGGGGTGTAGGGTTTTACCGATTTTGAAGGGGTCAATTCCCTAATTTTCAGGGAAAGAGTCCCTGAATTTTCCCCCCGATCACTCCCATATCTGGTACTTTTTGATTTACAAAAACTCTAAAAGTCTTAACCAACAAGGGTTTTACCATTATTCAGCCAGCCCTAAGTAATAGGACAAAATTAACTTTTTAGTTAGGATAGGCAAAAGGCAACAGGCAACAGGCAAGAGGTAGTTAGATATGTGTAATTAATTGTGTCTAGCTACTTACCCTGTTTAAATGGGTCTTAGCTTAACATTCCTGTCTTTTCACTGATTACTGATTACTGATTACTGATTACTGATTACTGTTTACTGTCATGTAAAATCGATGACTACTTCCCCTTTCCTCTTGGCTGCATCTCACATTTGCAGAAATACCGACAATCAGCAATTATCAGTGACTCTTAAATTGGTACAAATGTATGAACAACTGCGTGTAAGCATCCCACCGAAAAGCTAATGCGCGGGGGGTTTGGGGGCGGCGCCACGCCCCCAACGGGGGGTTTGGGGGGTAGAACCCCCCAAAAGCTGGGATTGAGTGATAAAATCACAAGTAAGGCCCGATTTTAACCGAGAGTTTCCCCTTAAAAATCCCAACTTGGTAGATTTACGAAAATGAGATGCAGCCTTCCTCTTTACCTATTTTAATTGTTATTTGTGGGGCAACTGCCACAGGAAAATCCAGTTTAGCCCTACAATTGGCCGAAAAGTTTAATTCAGTAATTCTCAGTGCCGATTCCCGACAAATCTATCGAGAATTTAATATTGGTACCGCTAAACCTAGCTTAGAAGAATGTCAGCGGATTTCCCATTATCTAATTGATATTTGTGATCCTCAAGATAATTTTACCCTAGCACAGTACCAAGAACAGGCTGAGGATTTAATCAACAATCTCCACTATTCTCCCCTGTTTTTGGTCGGTGGTACGGGACTTTATATCAAGTCCATTGTCAAAGGTTTAAAAATACCGAGGGTTTCTCCTCAAGCGGATTTAAGACGGCAATTACAAGCTTTAGGACAATCCTATCTTTATCAAATTCTGACGCAGGTAGATGAAGAGGCTGCTAAAAAAATTCATCCCCATGATCAGGTCAGGACTTTACGCGCTTTAGAGGTTTTTTATCTAACAGGAAAACCTATCTCTAGTCAGCAGGGAGAAAATCCCCCCACTTATCCAATTTTACAAATTGGTTTAGACTGTTCCCCAGAAAGTTTAGACAAGCGGATCACTGTTCGTACTCATCAAATGATCGCCAGGGGATTAGTAGCAGAGGTGCAGAATTTGGGGGATAAATACGGTTGGGATTTGCCACTTTTGCAGACTTTGGGTTATGCAGAGATTAAGCAATATCTCCTCGGGGAAATTTCTTTAGAACAGGCGATCGATCTAATTATCCTCCATACCCGTCAATTTTCCAAACGTCAGCGCACTTGGTTTCGTGCCGATGCTGGTATTGTCTGGTTTCCCATCGATAAAGAAAATTTATTAAAATCGGTGGAACGAAAAATTATTTTGTTTCTTGAGGGGTTGTCAAGGCCCGATATAAAAACACATCATCCTGATTAACGATTAACTGGAAGTTCTCATTTTGATTCAGTTTATTTAAGTGATCATCAATTAGTTCTGGTGAACTAGACCAACCGGGATGACGGCGATCGAGTAGGATATAATTAAATTGATTTAAATCTAGGGATTGGGAACCTTCGATCGCTAATTTGATCATTTCTCGATGGGTAAGATGGGGGGCAATTCTAGAAGTAGTCAAGACACTCTCACTGGTGGTAATTTGGGTGAGAGCTTTTTGGGTGGCGGACCAAGTATCGAGGGAATTTAAATACAGTGACCAAAAATAGCCGTATTTAGCTAAGGCAAAAAAGGCAATAATTGCCCAAGTAATTATCCATTTAGGCTGCTTCAACCAGCTGCTATTATGGGCTAAAGTGGCGATAACCGCTAGAAATAAAAAGGGCAAAATTGGCAGGGAATATTGAGTCGTTAAGTTTTTTTGTGGGGCATGATCTGCTAATAAATTTAAAGCGAGTGCGGGAATAGCGGCAATTATTGGGGCAGAATAGCGCCAGGATAAACCCCAAACTAAGGGAATAAATAATAGGATTAGGTATTCTAGATTATTGCCAGTAAAGATTTTTCCCAAGACAAGATCGGGTTTGAGGAAAAGATTAAAGATAATTGCTGGTAAACTATCTCCTAGATAACTATATCGAGAATCGGCCATTTCAATAACTGCCGATTTTCCTGTCAGGAGAGGGATTAATAATTTCGTGGCGATAATAAACCAAAGAATGCCGCTAATCATGGCAATTATTCCGGGGATTTTTTTCTTTTCCCAAAGAAGTAACCAGATACCCATTCCCAACAATGTTAAAGAGAGAATTGCTTTACAACCGAGAATAATAATGATTCCTAGAAAAAATCCCCAGAGATTATTTAATCTTGCGGCCAAAATTGTCCAAAAAATGGCTGGAACTGCGATAACTTCAGGATGAAAATCAAAGAGATTAACATTAAAAATCAGGGGATAGAGCAGATAAACTAAGGCTAATGTATAGGCTTGTTTTTCTTTTAATCCCGCTTGTATTGCCAATTGCCAGAGGGGAAAAACGGCAAGGGAAAGGGAAAAAGCTTGTAAGAAAAGCAGCCAATAAACGCTAGGATAAATTTTATAAAGTAAGGCTATAGGATAGAGAATAAAAGCGATATGATCGCCTAAAATATGGTAATCAACAAAAGATATAATCGGTGGTTTACCTTGAGAAATTAGGTAAACTCCCTGATCAAACCAACCAAGATCGAGAGCATTAGATTGAAATAAAATATGTCTGACAGCACTGCAAATAAACAGGATTATTGTAGCGCAACCAATCAACCAAAATAAATCATTTTTTTTGTGCATAATCGTTAAGTTTTACTGGGATTTTTCGGGATTATTACGACAATATTGCCAGGTATCTCTAAAATAGGCAGCAACTTCAGTAAACCATGCTTTAAAAATATTTCTGTTCTCACTGGTGACGATAACCCCATTAATAAACTCTTGCCATTGGGGATCATTAGCGGGAAGAATAAAACCATAATAATCACAATTTAAAGGATTGCGCGGGATAAGTTGATAATCTTGTTCTAAGGATAAACCGAGAATGACAGCTTCTCCAATTAGCAGAATCCCATCACTAGCAAAAGCATCTATTCTATTCCTTCTTAAACTTTGGATACCTCGCAGTCTTCCCGTCACTCCTTGAAATTCCTGATAGGTAGCAAGAGGATATTTTTGTCTTAATAATTCTTGAGTG
>NZ_JASJFF010000242.1:0-1807 GCF_030065435.1 Microcystis sp. M53603_WE2 | reverse complement strand
TGCCTATGTCGCTTTGCGGGAAGGTTTTATCGATGTGGTAAAAGCGACGATTACTGGCTCAATTATCGGTAATTTACTCTTAGTTATGGGATTATCGATGTTTTTAGGCGGTTTACGCTTCAAAGAACAGGAATTTCAACCAATAACCGCTCGTTTAAATGCCTCAGCCATGAATTTAGCGGTGGTGGCGATTCTTTTACCCACTGCCGTGGAATTTACCTCCACGGGAGTCGGGGAAGCAGTCCTGCAACGTCTATCCGTGGCCGTGGCAGCGGTGTTAATTTTCGTCTATGGTTTAAGTCTCTTATTTTCCATGAAAACCCACACCTATCTCTACGATGTCGGGGTTGCCGGTATCGAGGAGGAAAGCGCCAGAGAAAGAGCCGCAAGGCCGAAAGTCTGGTTTTGGTCTTTGATTTTATTGATCGTTACCATCGCCGTGGCCGTAGAATCGGAGTTATTGGTGGCATCCCTAGAGGAGGCTACGGAACAGCTAGGTTTAACGGCGCTGTTTACCGGGGTAATTCTTTTGCCTATTATCGGTAATGCGGCCGAACACGCTACGGCTGTCACCGTCGCCCTTAAGAATAAAATGGATCTATCGGTATCTGTGGCCGTCGGTTCCAGTATGCAGATCGCCCTGTTTGTGGCTCCAGTTTTGGTTATCATGGGTTATATTATCGGTCAGCCCATGGATCTAAATTTTAATCCCTTTGAGTTAGTGGCAGTGGCTGTAGCGGTGTGGTTGGCTAATTCGATTAGTAGTGATGGGCGATCGAATTGGTTAGAAGGAATGTTACTCTTAGCTACCTATGCTATCCTGGCCTTGGCTTTCTTTTTCCATCCTCTCACCGCTTAAAGTTATTTCTTGGAGATATATAGACAATGACGGACGCTTTCGCTTAAGGGAGTGGTAAAACTGGCAATTTCGAGGATTTTACCACCAGCTTTCCCTAAATTCTTCTCTAAACTCGAACTATCCTCCGACGACCACTGACCACGATAGAGGATAGCGATTCCGGTCTTTTTCAGGAAAGGCAAAGCATAGTTAACACAGATATCCACATTAGCTACCGCTCGCAAACAGACGATATCGTAAGCACAGTTATGTTTAGGGTTTTTCCCGACGATTTCCGCCCGACCTAAACGAGTTTTCGTGTTATTTAACTCTAATTTGTCAATAACTTCTTCAAGAAAATTAATCTTTTTTTGGGTGGAATCCAAGAGAGTCACCGACCAATGGGTATATGCGATCGCAATTGGCACCCCCGGAAATCCGGCCCCAGTCCCCAAATCGATGACTGATAGGGATTTTGTCAATAAATCTGGCTGGGATTTTTGTAACCAAGCTAAACCCGATAAAGAATCCCAAAGATGTTTTTCCCAAAACTCCTCCGGTTGGGTAATTCGAGTGAGATTACAACGTTGATTACCCTCTAAAATCAAGTCATAAAGTTGTTGAAATCGCGCTTGTATGGCCCCATCGGGTTGCCATTCTAGGGTTTCTTGCCAAAGGTCAAATAATTCAGGAAGGATCATTAATTCAGTAATCAAGGTCAGGAGACAGGAGACAGGAGACAGGAGATGGGGGAAGTGGGGAAGTGGGGAAGTGGGGAAGTGGGGAAGTGGGGAAGTGGGGAATTTCAACTAAAAACCCCAAAACCCTAAAACCTCAACTATCTGTTTTTTCACTTTTTAATTCCCTCAAATGTCCTTGTTCAATTTTCCAGTGACGGTCAGCAATGGGGAGTAATTCTCCGGCATCGTGACTAACTACTAATAAAGTCCAGTGTTGTTTGAGACTAGC
>NZ_JASJFF010000406.1:0-2344 GCF_030065435.1 Microcystis sp. M53603_WE2 | reverse complement strand
TTCTGGCTGAGGAAATTCTCTCCGGACGGGTTTCTGATGGGGATACTGCCATGGTCGATATCGATGAGGAAGGTAAGGTGAAAGTTATTTCGGGGGAAAGACGCGAGTTAATCGCTCCCGTGATCGAATAAATTCTCACTGTAATTAGTTAAATAAAAGGTGGGCTTCTTGCTCACCTTTTCTCGTAAAAATAGGGAAAAAGTGCGATGAAAGTTTGGTTTGTGGGCTGTGTTTTGTTATTTTTGTTGGTGGAGTTTTATCAATGGGCCAAGGGGTTTATTTTGCCTTTACCTCTTTATATTTTTGCCGGAGCTTTGCTATCGATCGCTTCTAATTATTCTCAAGATATGAGCAATTTATTTGCTAGAAATGAACAGGTTTATCAAACTGCTAGTTTAAGTGATATTCCTGACATTTTGACGGCAGAAACCGCAATTACCAGCCTAGAAGCGGCAGCAGCGGAGGATAGTAAAAAGCGGTGTCGCTGAATCAAGACATGAAGACTAAATTGTGCCTCCTATCCACAAGTTACCTTACTGCTAGGTTTTAAAAATTGCCGAGAGGACAATTGATACTTAAAATCAGCAACGCCCGATAACTTTTCAAACAGATACTAAAAATAGATGATCATGAAAACAGTCACAAAAGTAGCTCTTATTGCCCTACTCTGGATAACAATAATCAATCCTGCCAACTTACCTCCAGATACCGATGTTAGGCTAAGAATGGCCCATGCCCTGTGGACAGGAACTGAGGAGGTTTCTTTACCCCCAAATTATCGTCCTTCCTCTCGATTAGACCGTGTTGGTGTTTTAGGAGTAGATGGAAAACGATATGAACATTATGATATGGGACAATCTTTATTAATGTTGCCCGCAGATTGGATTGGCACTCAACTCTCTAAAGTTTTTCCTAGTATTAAGCCTTATTTATTACGAGAATTTGCGGTTAGTTTTCTTGTAGTTATCCCTCTAAATGTATTAGTTGTTCTCTCTTGTTATTGGTTACTTAGACTATTTGATTTTCAGGAGAAAATTGCGGCATCTGCTAGCTTGATTTGGTTGCTAGGTACTACCGTTCTCCACTATGCACAAACTTTTCAACAAAATAATCCAGTCCTACTTTGTGTGATTTTAGGTTATGCTTGTGCTTTAGCTTATATTAAAACTAACAAAGTACCTTATGTTTTTTTGAGTGGATTGGCAATCGGAGCAGCTATTATAATTCGCTCGACAACTATCATTTATGCTCTCACAGTTTTTGGGTTTCTAATTAGCTGTCTAATTTATAAAAATTTCAAGCTGAATCAAATCTTTAAGACAGCCATACTCTGGAACTTCGGCTTATTTCCCTTCTTTTTTATGAGTAGATTATTTAATTACTTACGCTTTGGGGATTTTTGGACAACGGGAACATCCTTACTCATGGAGCAAATCCGCAATGGAGCAATCTTTTCAGGGTTGCCAGAATTGCCCCCTAATTATCCTCTCATACACCCTCCCTACGTTGGTATTCTCGGCGTTCTCTTCTCACCAGCTAAAAGTATATTTATTTACGACCCCTTTCTTTTACCGTGTTTAGTATTGGGGATTATTTTATTTAACAAATTAACACCTTATATACGAATATATTTTATTTCCTCAATTTTTGCACTTGTCTTTCATATTATCTTAACCAGCAAACTGGATTTCTGGCATGGAGATGGTTCTTGGGCTGCTCGTTATCACGTTACCTCAGTTCAGCTACTGCTTCTCCCCTTAATAGCTTTGCTAATCTTAGAGATGTTATCGGTTAATCGACTCAAACGATGGTTAATTAGCAGCTTGGTTGTTCTTTCTATTTTGGTTCAATTTGCTTCTCTTGTCTTTGACCCTAGTGTAAATAGTGGTGTGGTCAACTTTGCAGAACCAAAAAGTTTTTTGAGGTTTCGTTTAGGTGAACGTATCGACAGTGTTAGTTGCTTAATTGGTCTTTCTCGATCCCAAAGTTGCTTAACTGAGGAAAAGTACAATAAGTCTGATCTCGCCAGTAGGGTGTATTTCTGGCCTCTTAAATCCAACAAAGCGCAAGGATTGCTCTGGAAAATTTGGGGATTCCTCTTGATCACAGCTTTGATCAGCACTCTACTTTTCCTAGTGATTGGGTAGTAGTTATGGAGACTTAATACCTTGCTCGTCCCTTACGTCGTGCGATTATGCGTCTGTTGGAAGATGTTCTGGCTGAGGAAATTCTCTCCGGACGGGTTTCTGATGGGGATACTGCCATGGTCGATATCGATGAGGAAGGTAAGGTGAAAGTTATTTCGGGGGAAAGACGCGAGTTAATCGCTCCCGTGATCGAATAA
>NZ_JASJFF010000654.1:0-7403 GCF_030065435.1 Microcystis sp. M53603_WE2 | reverse complement strand
AAATCCTTATCTGGTAAGAGACTTAATTGATTAGTTTGCTCTAGAGCAAAAACAATTGACAAAAATCGCTAAATGCCTTTCTATGTAAGGGTTCCATCCCTTATAACCCCCGTCCATTGCATAACACAAACCGAAGAGCCAATTTTTTGTACTCGTCACAGTAATTGTAACACATACTTTCCAAAGAAAAAAGTTTTTCTGCTTTCAACTTAGCCAGGGAAACTTTGTCTTTAATTTCATCTAACATAAGTATTTTGTTGTTCAAGTCGTCTATATCATCAAGCTGAAAAAAAGTCACTTCATTTTCTCGAAAGATTTCCCTAAATGTCGGAATATCAGAACAGATAATCGGAATTTCTAAATTAGCTGCTTCCACTAGAGCTAAACCAAATCCTTCCGAGCGAGATGGAAAAACAAAAACGTCAATATTAATCGCGGTTTCCCAGGGATTTTCTCGATAGCCTGTAAAAACACATCTTTGGGCAACTCCTAGTTTTTCTGCCAAGAGTTCCAATCGATTAATGTCTTGAGATGTTCCCCCTATTGCTATCAGATGGTACAGGGTATTTTTCTGTAACACTTGTATAATTTGCTCCACTCCTTTTCTTTTATTTAGGATAGAAACTGTACCTATGACAATTTTATCTCCAGTTTTTCCATCACTCTCTTTGATTGTCTTTATACTGTCATCCATTTTTTTTATTCCATTGTAAATTACAGTGGTATTTTTATAGCCAAGTCCTTGATAGTATCTTTCCATTGTCTGACTTATGCAAATTGCTAAATCTAATTTTCGGCAGGCTAGGTTCCATAAATTTCCCCATATATAACCTAGTAGAGAGCCTTTGTCGTATCTGAGTTCATCGACGTGATAGCCATGAATGGTTGTAATCTTTATGCCTTTAATCTTATGGTAATTAATGGCAAGGTACAGATCGGGTTTTAATCCATGGGAGTGGACTATATCGTAATTTTTTAACTCCTGACAAAAACCGTTGAAACTTATTCTTTGAACAGGAGCATTAAAGCTGAGGCATTTTTCTTGAGCATTAGTTTCACTAAAGTAGAATACCTTCACCTCATGCTCAGGATAAAGACTATTAGACAGCCACAGAGGTATTCTCGTTAATCCACTATCTTTGAGACGAGGAATAATATAAGCGATTTTCATATATCGTATTTGCTCTCAACTTTTATTATCTATCTTCACTGCCATTATGCTGGACTATTTTTGACAAATGTAGTGATTCGCAGTTGTCGCTTAATATATCGCATTATTACTACTGCCAAAGAGAGCAATAATTCTAGTTTTGACTGCCTTAAAACTTCCTTTCTAGCTCTAAATTCTTCCCGCAATGCTAATTTTATATCTGAGGAGCGACCACCCAGTAAAAATTCAGCAGTGGCATAATCAAATTGTTTGGGTTTTGATAATTGAGTGAACCTGAGCCAAAGATGGTAATCCATAGCACATTTATAATTATTGTCAAACCCATTTACTTCTTCTATCAAAGCTCGTTCAGAAAAAACAGTCGAATGGGGAATTGTATTTACTATGTGAAGTAGTTTTTGACTAAATTTAGGAGGACAGAAGCAACCCACTATAGTATCGTCTGTATGACTTCTCAATAGTTGATTACCGAAACACCATCGCCAGCCTTCTGAATTATAAGATGAAACCACTGACGACAGGGTTGTGTCAGCAGCAAATTTATCCCCTGCATGTAAGTGATTAATTAGAATTCCTGTTGCTAAACTTATCCCTTTATTCATAGCGTCAGAAATTCCTGCATCTGGTTCGCTTACCCAATAATCAATTACTTCCTCATACTTGCGTATAATATCAACTGTACCGTCCGTGGAACCTCCGTCTATGATGATATATTCCACGTTATCATAAGTCTGGCTAATCACACTCTGAATTGTCTGCTCTAAGTGCTTTTCTCCATTAAAAACTACCGTTATAATAGTAACCAAAGGAACTGTAAATTTTTCCGATAACTCACTTGTCTCCCCGTAGGAGTGCTTGAAATATCCCTTTGTTCTCAACCCCCCTTCTCCCTTACGTTCTGGATTTGGTGGAGATAATATGGGATATTGTAGGGGATCAGAAGTGAGCTTGCGAGTCGTGGAAAAGTTATGATTAAGATTAATTATTTTCATGATTGTTTGGAAGCGAGTAATCTTTAAGCAATCATCCAGAAAGAACCAGGTAATCGTTCTTCATTATAAGCATTGATATTATCAAGAAATACGGAACTCTTGTAATAAGATACCATAGATAAGGATGCCAAAACTTGAAACTTTTTGTTAAATTGTAGAAAAGTCTCTAGAAAGTATTGCTCGTTCCAGTATCGTGATTCTTTGAGATTCCATTCGATGGGATAATCATAGGGAAAAAATATATCGTGAATATGAACTAAGACTCCTGTTTTTAAACGGGGATAAACTTGAAGAAATTCAAACTCCACATCACTGCCAGACTTGAATACATGACTGGAATCAACGAACAGAATATCATTGGTTTGCAGGGATTCAAAAACAGACAAATCTACGGCTTCTACTTTCTGGGTAAGCAAACTAAATTCTAGAAAATCTTTACTAACATTAGCAAAGTCTTTTAAAAAATCTTGAGGATAAGGCTCGATCGAGATCAGTTGTGATTTTTGGGAATTTTCTATAAAATTCATTTTTAAAGCTGCGGCGATAATTTTAGTGCTACCACCTGAGCCAATTTCAATTATCCGAGACGGCTTTTTTTCTCTGACCATAGCATAGAGGACTTCTGCATCGCCACTAATGAGAGCAGAAGTATCTTCGGAATAACCAAATGCTGAAAAAATTTCTTTATTGTTAAATTCTAAAGCATATTTTTCTAGTAAATATTTAACCAGTTCAGTTTGCTTGTCTAGATGCCATTCAATTGAGCTAAGAGGCCTTTCTTTGCCCGCGTATGTCATAATTTCCTGACGGTTGGGTATCGGCTGATAAAAATGGTCAGTAATTAGGGTGTAGCCAATATTTCTTAAGAGGGGATTGAATATTTTTCTGGCCAGGGCAAATTTAATATTTTTTCTACCCTGTTCGGTTTGCATACGGTTAAGTAATTTATTCAACATTGTCAACCTTTACACTACTAATATTTACTGTCATGTTTTGTCGTCAAAGCCAACTGGGAACTGGCCTCCTTGATCAAACTATTACTAGCTGGTTGTTGCCTATTAAATCTTGACAAAATACTGATGCGGCAGCCTGTCACCGATAATGGGCAATTTAATTAACCGACCAGTTCAAGACCCGATTCAATAGGTATATTGGGTACATCTTAGCTGATGATCGACTTCTTGTAAAGAAAAATTTTAACCAGCTAACACCAGAAAGCGAACAAGAGTTTTCTAAGGTTATTGGTTGTCCATGCTTGATATTCCTATCCTATTAGCTTTCTGGAGAGTCATTGTACTTTGGCCGGTCAACATCTAGATTTATTCTGGCAAATCCCCAAAACGCTCTCGATAGCGTTGGAGCAATGCTTCTAAATCCTCAGCCCGCATTCTTTCCTGTTCAGCCCGCATTCTCTCTTGTTCAGCCCGCATTCTCTCTTGTTCAGTTAGCTCTGACTCCGTGGGCAGTAAATCGCCGGCAAAAGTCGCCCAACGCAGCCAAACTGCCTCAACTCCCTTATACTCCCCTTGCCAGCGTACCAAAGCTAACCCTAGCCTTTGACTGAAAAATCTTTCTCCCATCTCTAGAGATAATGGCTCGTAGTTGCCGTCTCTAAGGATAAAACCCGCCCAGTCTTCAGGATTAAAGGGATCGTACCAGAAATATTCTGGTACTCGCAAGCGGTCTTGATAGATGGCTTTCTTTTCAGTTTTATCCTGTTGAGCGGTACTTTCAGAAAGGAGTTCGATAACCACATCGGGAGCTTTCCCCTCTTGCCAAACCACCCAACTTTTTCTTTCCGCTTTGGGAACCCCCAGGACAGCAAAGAAATCGGGACCGCGAAATTCCTCGTTTTTTAACTGTGCGGCGCTGAAATAAACGAACATATTGCCGCCTACATAGCCATCTTCCCTAGCAGCTAACCAGGGTAACAAGGTATCTATGAGTATATCCATCTGGAGTTTATGTCGTTGGGTTTCCATGGGAACGCCGTCATCGCAGGGCAATTCATCTTGGGTGGGCAGTGAAAGTCGAGAAGGGGCAATAGTTGAAGTCATCGGAGCTACGCTGGTGATTAGACTTAAGGAGCTTTTTCCTCTAGCACTAGGGAAAATTTTTACTGACTAGAATTTCAGATGGGGGCAAAATATCACAGTAGTTATAGCCTTCTTCCAGGAGAGTAGAGTTTTTTTAAGCACATATTATAGGCTTGAGCTGCCTTCAATTTTTGGTACAGCAAAGGACTCTTTTCTCTACAAGACTGTTGTAGTTGCTGAAACTCGGCTTCACCCTTTTTCAGATAGGCATTGACAAGCTCTCGATTGGCCAGATAAAAAGCGATCGCGCCATAAACCTGTTCGAGGGAAAGGAGTGGAAAATTTTGGGCAATGCTTTCGGGCGATTCTCCGTTCAAGAAAGAATAGACAACTGAATCAAGGGAGATACGAGTTCCTTCAATCCAATATTCTTCTTCTCGTTGCTCGATGTACTGCTTTGTTGGGATAGAGGCTAATTTCATAGGAGCAATGTTGCTGTTTAGCTAAAAGGATAAGAAATCGCACTACCAAGTAGGAATATCATTGCTATGACTAAGGTATAGATTTTTGGCGATGTCTATTGCTCTTGCTCAAGATATCGCTATATAACTCTAAATATTTTTCTGCCTGTAACTCCCAAGTAAATTGCTGCTCCACTTTTTGCCTTGCCCGAATGCACAATTGGTTATACCTTTCTGTATCTTCTAATACCCAATTAATTCCCCGTGCCAAGTCTTCCACCTCGAAGGGTTTGGCCAGATAACCATTCTCTTGATGTTCGATCATATCAGGCATTCCACCAATTTTAAAGGCCACAGAGGGAGTGGCACAGGCGAGAGCTTCCATGACTGTATTGGGAAGATTATCCTCAATTGAGGGAGCAACAAAAATATCGGCGGCGGCATAGACTAAAGCTAGGGAAATATCATCATTTAATCTGCCTAAATAATGGGTTTTCAGTCCAAAATCAGGCGGATTAATCGGTTCAGAGGCACCGAAGACCACTAACTCTAATTTATGCTGCCATATTTCCCCCTGACTAAGTTTTTTTATGGCAGGCAGCAGCAGATGAAACCCTTTTCGGTTATCGCTTGTTGCCGTCATAGCACCGAAGAGAATAAGCTGTTTATCTTGGGGTAATCCTAAGAGATGGCGAGCAGTGTTTTTCTCGATTGGTTTATACTTTTGAATATCTAAGCCATTGGCAATTACTTCTATCCGTAAATCCTGAAATAGAGAACTATTTCTAGCGCAATCTGCTAACCATTGACTGGGGGTAACAATAGTCAGATTGAGATTTTTCCAAGCTTTGGCTTTTCGCCACCAAACCCAACGAGAAATGTCCCCATCTTGCTGACTTTTTAATTGGGGACAATGACCACAGGATTGAGTATATTTATTGCATTCTCCACTGTAATGACAACCACCCGTAAAAGGCCACATATCGTGAGCCGTCCAAACAAGAGGTTGCTTAAATTTGGCTAGGGTTTCAATTTGTAAAAACCCGGCATTAATCCAGTGTAAGTTAATAATATCTGGACTAATTTGGGCTACTCTAGAAACAAGGCGATCGGGAAGCCATTGGATAGAATAAGGTGTTCTCTCTCTTTGAGAATATAATGACAAGGGCAAGTGATCAACCGCAGGTATTAGCTTTGTCCACCCCTTCATTAATTTACTTGCTGGCGATAAAACAGTATAGTCATCAGTCGTTTTATCATTAACTAGCATAGTCGCTGCTACACTGATCCGATGTAACCCTTTATGCAGACGATGAGCGGCTATAAAAGCCCCTCCTTGACCATCAGAATTACTTAGTAAACATACTTTCATAATTTAAATAACATCTTTTCTATTTACATAGTTTTCCTTATTCTAAGAGCGGTATTTATCAAAGTCAATAAAGTTAATGTTACGGATATCAAGACTTTAATTTTCAACTAATACGGCGGTTACTCTATCCATCTGGCACAGACAAATCCTTATTGGATAAGCCTTTCGGCGTGAAAAATGTACCAGAACAAACATGAATCCGCCGTAACACTCTGAAACTTTTAGTTTAAAAAAAGCCAAGGATCGTTGAATTACAGAGGAAATTCCCAGTCAGATAAAACTTCTGCTAGAATATGATCGAGTTTATCCACTGTATCTGGATGTAACTTTTCTAGATATTGACCAGTTTTACCAGAACGCTGATGTTTCATAACCTCTATCTTTTGAACTGGGTTAGCTTTTGTCGTTAATCGAGCAATTTCTTCTTGAGAAGGATTTAATTCTAAAAATTCGGCAATTCTCTCAATAAATTCTGGGGTTTGAGCCGTGAAAAAGTCATATTTTAAATAAATAGAGTTTTGAGCAGTATCTCGAAGATGCTTGTATTTATTGTACAAAGGTACTACCCAAGTCTTCGATTCTTCCAGAACATATTGATCTATCCCCTGTTCTTGTAGTCTTTTCCTTCTTTCAAGAAACTCCTTCCTACTAATATCGTTCAGAGGTTCAGGATGGGTAAAAGCAAAGGAAAAATAAGCAGAGATAAGCACGTCTCTTGGATCTCTGAGAAAGAAAATATTTTTAAACTTATCTCTACCGGGAAAATCCAAAGGAACTCTTTGCGGCCCATATATTTTACCATGAAGAGAATAAAGGTCGCTGTAGGATTTTTCTAGGAAATTTTGGAGACAATCGATGTGAGGAGTGCCTAAATTAAATTTATTTCCCAAATGCCAGATGGCTCCAGCATAGTCCACCAATTCATAATCAGAATTTTTCAAGATTACACTAAATAATTGAGGCACAAAACTCGAAGCGCATTTATGAGTGGTGTAAAAGATAGCCGATTTGGGGTTTTCCGTATTTTTATAAACACTGATAATTTTTTTCTGCAATGTGACACTGTGAATTTTTGTCACAATTTTATGAGATAATTTGCTCAATAACATTACGAATAGCTCAAAAGCGTATATGATTTACAGATATAATAACACATAATTTATACTTTTGGAATGCCTATTGTAGGAAAATCCAAGTATAATTCAGATGATATTCTATTGGATACACAGGGGGAGCATCTCACCTTTGCAATGAGCATAAATACTTAGTGGAAAAATAGGCTTTTCGAGGGTAATTCTTGTTTTAATTCTCCATGTACGCAGTCTTTAAAAGCCTCTATTTCGTTCCAAGACACGATTAAGAGTGGCTTTT